>DBDD01000183.1:0-10260 GCA_002293365.1 Christensenella sp. UBA941
TTCACCTTGGCCAAATCGCGAAGGAGATCAACATATTCCGTGTGATAGCAAAGCGCTTGTTTGTGATCGCCTAAGTGACCCAAATTGTTACTGAAACGCAGCAGAGCACCATAATACAGCCTGCCATACCTGACCGGCTCTTTCGTATACAAATACTGGCTGATTCTATGCGCACTTTGCGAATACCCGTATTGAAGTGAATACGCTCCAATACTCTCGCAAAGATGTGAAAGATTTTGATATGCCAGAGCCTTGGCGGCGCAAATGGCTTCACTCTCGCTTGTTTCATCGCAGAGTAAAAATTGGGAATAGTCAAGCGCATTTATCTCATCCATATTTGCGCCGCCGTTTTTAATCTTGTTTTGAATGTGTTGAAAAATAATATCCGAGCAGAGACGAGCCGCTTCGTAGGCATTTTCACCATTCATCGCGGGCAGCGTCAACAACGGCGTGATACAGGGCGCGATCAGCGAGGTAAATCCTCAAACCGGCCAGTTCGGTGACTTCATGGCGTTCAAGGCGGTNNGGAAGGAGGCTGTTTTCGCCGCGTCGATTTTCCACGCCGCCAAAACAAGTGTTTTCGCAATGCCAGCGCCGCCGTTTTTGCATGCCTGCCTGTAGACGAAAAACTCTCCAAGTATGTCCGGCTGTATTGTCGTCAATTGCGAAGAATCCCCATCCTCCCCCCTCTTGCGAAATACAGGCCAGCTTTCGCTATGCCTCGTTTGCAACGCCATGAGCGGCTTCTTGGAACCATAGTCAACCGTCAACAATTCAGGCAAGCCGGCGCCTTTCCCGTCTTCCAGCGCCGCCGACAGATTGTCGTCGTCAAGCGTTCCCTCAACCATATTGTTGAGCGCGATAAGATTGAGAAACGCATCGGGTACGCCTTGCCAATACATTCGCCGTTCCGAATCGAACCACCTGCCGAGAAGATGAAACAGATCGATATTGTCGCCGGAAGGCAATTCCGGATCAGCCATGAAATACTCGGCGAAAATCGCCGCCAACAGCGTGCGCCGTTGCGGATCCATTTCCGTGAAGGAAGCGAGATACTGCTCTTTTTTCGCCTCATCCAGCGCCGCATCCGGTTTTCTGCTATGGAAATGCTCCCGCATGACGTTCCACAGTTCATCGTCCGTCAGCGCCGTCAACTGCGCCGGTTCGGAAAAACGCTGGTTGTTGACCGGGAAGACGTTGAATTTTTCATACCAGGGAGGAACGATTTCATCTGACGCGCGCTTTTTCTCGGGATCGCTCCAGCGTGGGCCTTCGCGTTCCAGAATCAACACGCGGATGGGAACGGCATATTCGCGTCGATGCGCCGCATTGATGATCCACGATGCGCATCGCTGAAGATTCTCCGCCTCAGACAGCGGCACATAATCGATGATGATCAGCGTCGGCTGCCGTGGCCGCCATCGAGACCAGTTGTGTTCGGTGAGGTCGCTATGATGCAGGAATCCGCAATTCCAGCCTCGTTCGCTTTTCAGGCACAATTCATACGCCAGCCTGCTTTTGCCGATTCCGCCGATTCCCCACAGCAATTGCCAGGCAAAAGGCCGGTCGTCCTCGAAACCGAGGAATTGCTCCAGCATCGCCATTTCAGCCGTTCTTCCCTGAAATGAAGCGGTGCCGGTTTGATACAAGAACCGATCTTCAATATTGCATTCGGGATAGCGGGGATCGATATACAGGGGAGGATCGTTTTCCCGGTCAAGAAACGATTCCATCGCCTCCAGCAGGCTGCCCGCCTCCGCCTTGTGTTCGTTGCCGCTGCGGAGCGACTCGCCTATTTCGAGGACTTTCCTGTACACAATATCGTGAAGCGCCTGCAAAAAAGGCGCTTTGCCCACGTCGATTTTTTCCAGAAGGCCGGCGGCGGAACTGAAAAACCAGGGTATCTTGATGATGGCGCTGTCAAGCTTTAAGACCAGAAGATGCGACAGGAGGCGGATTCCCGACAGGCAGGCCCAATACGGCGCGCCGGTCTCCTCATGAAGTTGTTTGGCCACAAATTTGATGCTTCCTGAATCCTTGATAAGCGAGCGCAACGCCTCAAGCAGGTTCTTTTCCGTCAATTTCTCAATAAGATTGGCCGCGTCATCTCCCAATGCCGTGGCAATGGGCGTATCGCTTTTTTGTCCAGCCATCGCCATCCCTCCCCCATGCTCTGTATACGTAAAGCATACCATCGCCAAAAGATCCTGGCAATGTCAAAAAAACGCGTGGCTTTGGGCGCTTTTTCACGGCTGGTTGAACAGGGCGGCGATGCGGAGGGGAGTGACTGTGAAATGCCCCGTCAACAGCCCCGGGAAGAGGAAACATGCCTGAAACGAGGAACGACGGCAGCCAAAGCCCGAGCCGGGGCCTGCGCCTTATCGAGTTTTTGAGCGGCTACCCCAACGGGTGTCCGCTGGCGCTGATAGCCGAACGCACCGGCATCAACAAAAGCACCGCCCACCGGCTGCTCAAAAGCCTTCAGGGGCACGGGTATGTCGCGCAGACGAATTCAAATCGAACACAATATAACGCTCCGCCTCACAAATCCTCGAACGGCGCGATGACCGCGTCGATTTCCTTGCGCATTTCCGGGGTGATGCTCCATTCCAGCGCTTTCGCGTTGGCAAGCAACTGTTCGGATGTGAGCGCGCTGCCGATGACGCTGGTGACGGCGGGGTTGGACACAAGCCAGTTGACCGCCAGTTCGTTCAGCGGATGGCCGTAGCGCCCGGCAATCTCCTTCAAACGCAGCGCAGCGTCGTAATACAACTTGAAACGCTCGCCGTTCAGCTTGACGTTGGACCGGCGCACGTCGTTGTCGGAGAAATTCCCCGACGGCGCGAAGGTCCCCGACAACAAGCCCTGGAACAGCGGGCTGTAAGGGAAAAACGCCTGACCCAGCTCAAGACACTGCGGCAGGGTCTCCCGCTCCGTGCGGTACAGAAGCGGATCCGCGTGGTAGTTCCGGGGATTCCGCTCCAGCATGTTGTACAGGCCCTGCTGGCTGTCGACGCGGACGATCGGGTCGATCGCCTTCACCTGTTCGGTATTGTAGTTGGTGAGGCCGAAGTGGCGGATTTTCCCCGCCTTCTTGATGATGGCGATGGCTTCGAGCGTCTCCGCCATCGGCGTGGAACTGTCGGGCCAGTGCAGTTGGTAGATGTCGATGTAATCCGTCCCGAGGCGGCGCAGGCTGTCGTCGATTTCCTTGAGGATGCTGTCTTTCTTGAGGCAGCGCCATTCGTGTTTCGGATTGTCCGGATCCCACAGCAGGCCGCACTTGCTGGCGATGAGGAAGGAGTCCCGCCTGCGCCCCGCGATGGCGCGGCCGACGACCGTCTCCGCCCGTCCCCGCCCGTAGATGGGCGCGACGTCGAGCAGGTTCACGCCGATGTCCAGCGCGGCGTGGATGATCGCGACCGAGTTGTCGTCGGTGCTGTTGTCCCAGTGGCCTTCTCCCGAGAAGGCCCAGCAGCCAAGGCCGAGAACGGAAATCTTCTCTTCGATGCGCCGCACCTGTTTGAATTGCATGCCCGTCTCCTATGAAAGATGTCAACCCCCCCGTCATGATGCGCCAGCAGCGCGTTTGAATAAGCATGGACGTTTGCAGGGGCGGAGCAACTATGTTGCTACTTCCACTTGGGATTGTCGATCACTTCCGGCTTGCCGTTCCGCTCCACCACGAGGCGGCGGTAGCCCTTGCTCTCGATTGTTCCGTAGTCGTGCCCGGCGTCGGCGCGGAAGACGAAAAACGTGACCAGCTTCTCAGTCGCGCTCGTGTTTACGGAGCGGTGCGCGTAGTCTTTCGGCACGTAGACGGCCTGACCCGGCGCAAGCTCGTGCGCGGAATAATCGCCCGCTTCGTTTTCCAGCAGCATGTAGCCGGAGCCGCCAAGGCAGTAATAGCCCTCCGCCGTATCCAGAATCGTATGGAAATGTCCCTTTGTCATGAAGTATTCGCCGCCCACCTTGCCGGGATAGACTATGCTGCATCCAAAAGCCAAATCCCCCTCGTGCTCCGGAACGGGCATACTGTGAAATTCGTAGACGAGCGCGTCCCCCTTCGCCAATAGCGCGTCAAAGGCCGCTTCGTCCGCGAACATGCCTTTCATCTGGCTCAAATAGCGCTTACCCGTATCCACCATTTTGGACATACCGGTCTTCAGATCGAAATCGACCGTAAAGCCGCGCAAAAAATCCAACGGCTTTTCGCTTACGTTAAATCCACCCATAACCTAATACCCCCTATTTCGCGTATTTCGCGCCAATATTACTTAGTTCGCGTAGTTTCTCGCCCAATATCGGCGTGTGAAACACCTCCGCGATAACCTGCGTCCAGCCATAGATGAAGTACATCCAGCCGTCTTCGATTGTCAGAGCGCATCTGTCCTTATTGGCTTCTGCCTGATGCATAAAGAGCAGATCGCCGCGATAGTTTATCTCCCAAACGAAGCCATTCTCCGGCCAAGCCGCGCGATTCGAAAGCGGCGAACCCGGCCTGTCCTTGCCCAAGCCGGTCGCGTTGACGATAAGCGAGCCCTCCCCCATCTCGGCAAGCGCCTCGTCGTTTTGCCACGCCTCGGGCGTAAGCAGGAATTCGCACCGTATCGGGCCAGGGTTTAGCTTTTGGCAGATGCTCTCGATTTCATCGAGGCGCGGCTTAGAGCGATTGGCCACCACAATACGCGAAGGATAGTTCGGCGCGTGCTCCTTGCGCATGAAATAAGAACACATGGATATGGCGCTTCCGCCCGCGCCCATGATAAGCACGCCCGCCTCGGGGCGCTTGCTCCAATAGCCATCCGGCAAGAATTCCTCGATAGCCATCCCGCAGGTAATCGGATCCTTCGCGTGGCCGCAAAGCTTGCCGCCGTCCTTGGATATGGACGACAGCTCGCCAAATTGTTGGGCGTAGGGATCCATGTACTCAAAGAGATCCTTTGCGGCGTTATACAGGTCGATCTTATGCGTCGTAACCAGCGCGCCCAGCGAAAGCGGATCGTTTTTGATAAAGCTGACCACTTCGCGATAGATCTCCGGCTCCGCGTGGATGCCGATGTCGATGCCCTTAATCACGGCGTCGAGCCCGAGCGCTTGCATCCAATCGGGAAAAACCTTCATAATAGAAGATTTACCGGTGGTAACGCCGATAAAATACATTGTGGGTTGTGTGGCTTTCTCCAGATGCATAGTTGTCGTTTACCTCCTAATGATCAGGGGGGTAATGCGAACCCGCCCTAAAATATTATGAAACGGCCCGCATGCTCAAGGCCCGCGCTGCGTTGCCGGTCATCATCATTGCGCATTCCTCTTCGCTTATGCCGTTTTCCAGCAGCATGGGCTTGAACTCGCAAAGAATATAGTCGAGCCCCATATCGGCCCCGTAGGCGCGAAGACGCTGATTCGTCGTATCCAGGCTAAGGAGCAGCTGCGCCGGGTAGCCCTTCGCGATTACGGCTTGAATTAGGGCAAGCTCCTGTGCGTGCGAAATATATTTCAGCCGATTCACGCTATCGTAGCAAAGATACGCCCCGGCGCTTAGTATTTCAACGTGAAATGCGGCGTCGTAGCGCGTGCGGTCGAGATGGCAAAATATAAGCCTTTGAGCCGCTATGTCCCGATCCATAAAAAAACGTAATGCTTCCATAGCGTCCGCGCCTTTTTCCGTATGGATGATAACGGGAGCGCCCGTCATACGCGCGGCCTCGGCTGCGGCTTCAAAGCGGCGGCGGTAGGACGAATCGCGATTAATACCGCCCTCGTCCATCGCGGCCTTGACGGCGCCGGCGTAACACGGCCCCCCCTTGCAAGGAACGCCCTCTTCGATTTCGGCGATAAAACGCGCGACAAGGGCGTCTTCCGCGGCTGTTAAAGCGAAAGCGCCGGCTGTATAGAATTCGGATTTGTGAAAGCCCGTTACAGTTATGATGTATACTGAGGATTCGCGGGAGGCGCGCACGAGACGCTCCGGCATCCGGCCGCATTCTCCGGGCTGAGCGTCTACAATCGCGCTTCCGCCCGCGGCCTTGTACGCCTTAAGCTCCGCAAGCGAGAGCGCGTAATCGTCCATGCGCAGCGCCGGATTTAACAAAAACGACGGGCCTTTTTCGAGAAATATGTGTTCGTGGCATTGCGCGTGCCCTAGCGCCTCGGGAGCGATATCTCCTAAAACTGTCCGTATCGTGCCTGTCATCCTCTCATCTCCTGATGGTGATAATATAGCGTACAAACAGTATACTATATGGAGAGCACGATTTCAATCTTTTATTATCGTATATTATTATTTATTGTTGATTCGCGACAATTACCTCTATGCCCGCGGATTCGGCTTGCAGCAGGAAATCCTCCGGCGCGTTATCGTCGGTAATGAACGCCGCAACGGCATTCAACGGGGCGATGCGCGCAAACGAACTCTTGCCTATCTTGCTGGAATCCGCCAAAAGGTAGGTTTTGTCGGAAATATCCATCAAGCGGCTTGTAACGCCCGCAATCTCCGCGCTGGCAGTACTCAGCCCGCGTTCTACCGTTACGCCGTTGGCCCCTACGAACGCCGCGTCTACATGGAGGCCATCGATCATCTGCATGGAAAATGTGCCCACCGCGCAGTGATAATTTCGCCGAAGCGCGCCTCCAATGACAATAACGCCGCATTCGCTGTTCATTTCCAAATGGAGCGCAATCTGCAAGTCGTTCGTTAGGACGGTAACGCCGGGAATCGCGGCGATGCGTTTAGCCAGCTCGAGGGTAGTCGTACCGGTGTCTAGCGCGACGACGTCACCGGGCTGAATGAACCTCATAGCGGCTCCGGCTATGGCGCGCTTTTCACGCACGCTTTTCACTTCTTTTTCGAGAACTGTAAGCTCGTAGCTGGCCCTATTGCTGCTAATCGCTCCGCCGTGCGTGCGCTTGAAGAGGCTCGTGGCCTCAAGCTTTGTCAAATCGTTGCGAATAGTCGCCGGCGAAACCTTGAAGCGCTTGCACAGCTCCGCGACGGTAGTCTTACCCTCGGCTCGGATGATATCGATGATCGATTGCTGCCTGACCTCAGCCAGCATCGCGTCCTGTTGCTTTGGCATAATTCGGCTAAATAGTCTCCTTTACGACCGCGCTGGCTTCCCCGGCGAGCTTCCGGATTTTTTCGAAGTTACCTGCCGCAATGTCCTCCTTGGCGCAAAGCCAGCTGCCGCCTACGGCGTGGATAAACGGCGCGGAAAGGTATTCTTTAAGGTTTTCGGCGTTCGCGCCGCCAGTGGGTACGAATTTTATGCCAACAAACGGAGCGCTAAGCGCTTTCATTCCCTTTAATCCGCCATACACGTTTGCGGGGAAAAACTTGAATACGCGTAACCCCATCTCCATGCCTTCCATAATTTCGGTAGGCGTTACGCAGCCGGGCAGCACTGGAATCGAGTTATCCAGACACCAGCGAACCATTTCGGGCCGAAAGCCCGGCGATACGATAAAACGAGAGCCTGCTTCCACAGAAGCCTTGCATTGATCCAACGTCAAAACCGTTCCCGCGCCGACCAAAACCTCCGGCGCGTCTTTAGCTATGGATTTAATCGAGGCGAGCGCGGCGTCCGTACGCAATGTGATCTCCATAATGCCCACGCCTCCGGCGTTCAGGGCGATTGCGGCAGGCAATGCGTCTTTCGCGTTTTCAAGTACAACGACCGGCACCACGCCTGTTTCACGGAAACGGTTCATAATAGTATTCATTTTATCGTTCCTTTACTTTTATTATTGACTATTATCATATCACATCGGAACGTATTTGGCATTATTATTTTTTGTTAGTCCTTGGATTGAAGCTGCATGACGATCGAATGATAAACGCTTGGCGCTTTAACGCTCCATTCGTCGCAGACGCGCTGCGCCGCCTCGCGCGATGTTACCATAAAAGCCAGCTCGAACATCGCCTTTTCGTTTTCATAGGCTTTTAACTCTACTTTATATTCGAGCGGCGCTTCTTTTTTCAGCGTTGCGCTATACTGGCGCTGAATCAGCAGCGCTTTTCTATTTTCGCGCGCAGTATGTTCGAGCATCGTGCGCTGTGAGTCGGGGATGCGTTTTTCGAATTGTAGCAGCGTATCCGCACCGCTTTCGCCAAGGACGTAGCTTTCGCCCAGCACGGACGGAATCGTATTCAAGAGGCCGCTTTCAACGAGCTCGGCAAGCGCTTGCCGTAAGTTAAAATATCCCATCCAACCCTCGCGTGCGTCCAGCTCTACAAATTGCTGCGGCGTCAAAGGCAAGTCGAGCGCGCGCATAAAATACAGGATATTTAGCTTGTTCAAGGTCATACCTGTCGAAAAGAAAGCCATGCGTACACCCCCATAGAATTTAGACTTATTATAGCCTTTAGCTAGGCGCAAGTCAAAAAAAGCTCTTGCAAAAAATCCGGTTTCATGTATAATTGAAAAGCGGAAAGGGGTTATAGCTCAGCTGGTTAGAGCGCTACGTTGACATCGTAGAGGTCGTTGGTTCGAGCCCAATTAACCCCACCAGTTCAATCCTGAGGTGTTCGTTACGCTTCTGTTTTAAACCCACAGAACGACTTCGGGAACTCTTGTAGGTGATCTAAGTGTCATACTGACCGCGCTTTCGGGCGCCCGAAGGAAGACCGCGGAGATCCTCGGGGTACCCACCTGCCAAGAGGCGGGTGTTAAAGCCGGGTGGACGGCACCGCGGGATTGGTTTATGCGCAATGAGCGCAACCTACCTTTTACATAGCATCTTAACGGGTGCTATGTTTTGCGGAATAGTGTAATGGTAGCACCTACGACTCTGACTCGTATTGTCTAGGTTCAAATCCTAGTTCCGCAGCCACGAAAACGTCCTAGATTAGGGCGTTTTTCTTTATCTCCGCCCACCCGGATTAACTCGTTTATGGCAAATTGCTCTAATTCTGCTCTAATTTACTGAAAAGCAATCTCTCTATCGAATCCGCTACGATCCTGCTTCCCTCATTATTGCCGCAGTAATGGCGCGTCATATACCCGTTGGAATGGCCTAGCTCGTCCTGCACCAGCTTCTCGTTTATGCCGCCCTCGATAAGCAACGTTGTGTTGGTCGAGCGCAAATCATGGAGCCGTATTTTCGGCAAGCCAAGCGATTGCAGGAGATTCTTAAAGTGGGTATAGAACGTATGCGGGTTTATCGGATTGCCGTATTCGTCGCAACACACCAAATTCTGGTCATTGTATTCCGGGCCATACCGTAGCCTGTTCTTTTTGGCTTCGTGCTGTCGGCGCTTCACGGCTTCTATGACGCTTGGCGGCACGCCTATAACCCTATTGCTTTTCTCTGTCTTAACGTCCGTAAGCCCAAACTCTGTGATCTTATACGGCGAATCCTTGCTGGAGCGCACGACGGTAAATTGACGCTGAATATGTACGGTTCGAGCTTCATAATTGAAGTCCGAATACTTTAGCCCCAATATCTCGCCGCGACGGCATCCCAGCGCAATCCCCAGCATGAATTCAAGGCCATATGTAGCGGTCGAAAGGCTCTCAATTAGTAACCGCGATTGCTCCAAGTTCAACGGTTGCGGCTTAAAGGGCTTTTTGTCCTGCGCAATCGTAAGGTTCGACTACCATACCCTTATCAGCGCCGAAACCTCCGCGCTCACGGAGGGTAAGCACTACGCGAGTGTCGGCGTAGTTCATGACCTTTATGAGCTCATCATCCTTTTTAAGCTGCTCGACCACATCGCGCATCGTCTTTTCTTTTGTCGCCATATAATTACATCCTCCCTTAATATATAACCGTCGTTTGAAGTCTTGTCCCAGAAACTGGCCTAGCCTTATAGATCGCGCCTAGAACCTTGTCTAAAACCAGTTGTGCTTTATAGCTGTCTAAATCATACTCAGCGAGTACGTCCATTATCTTGTCAACGATCTCAGCGTCGTTTGCCGTAGCGTCCATTAAACCAAATGACATAATTTCAATCTCCTTTAAATCTTATCTATAGCCAATTGTAAAACTCAAAAACCCCAGTAAAACAGGCGCTTCCGAGTGTTGCAAACTACTGATTTTCCTCCGCTTTTACGGTATAATTTAGATATACCACCCCTAAACCAACCCCAAAAACGGAGGAAAAATCATGCGGAATTCATGTGTGCAAATGTCCTTTACAGACACCTACACCGATGTGTGCGACGCCTTGGAAAACAATCCGCCAAAGCTTATTCATTTGCTCGAATCACACATCATCATTGAGGATTATATTCCATCGGCGTTTCGGCGGGCTTACAA
>DBDD01000183.1:10348-10523 GCA_002293365.1 Christensenella sp. UBA941
GGAATGGCGAAGCTGTAGCACTTCCTCATCCGTCTCTAATCACCCGCTTCAGACATAACTTCCTGTATCACATTGAATCGATGTTCCGCCAGCTCGTTGATATCACCGAACCGATTTGCCGCGAGCTCGACGCGAAAAAAGCGGACTATTTCATCTATGACCTTACCGGCATTAA
>DBDD01000183.1:10535-10717 GCA_002293365.1 Christensenella sp. UBA941
CCAAGAAGTATGCCAGCAAGAACCCCTCTCTCGACCCGCATAAGCTTGCTTATGCTTTCCTGCCCGATACTGCCGGGGCCAACCCTTTCGTCAAACAACAATACATCAACGGCCATTTCTGCTATGCCTTCAAATCAGGCATTATTACCAACGGATTGGGTATCGTCCGCGACATCGCTTTC
>DBDD01000138.1:0-503 GCA_002293365.1 Christensenella sp. UBA941
CTGGATAATGCCAGCGTAGGAATAAGAGTTTTGTGTTTCTCCGCCGGATAAGCTCCGGCGGATTTATTTTTTGAATTAATTGTTGCAAGGAGAAGAAAGATGAACCTGAACAAAAAAACCCTGATGCTGTGCGAAGGCGCGGTATGCGTGGCGCTGGCCCTTGTGCTTAGCTATCTGAAGATCGACGTCGGCGCGCAAGGCGGCTCGCTGAACTTCGCGATGATCCCGCTGATCCTGTTTGCGGTACACGCCGGCGGGCTAAAGTGGGGCGTCTTAACCGGCTTCGTCTACGGGACGCTGAAATTCGTTTTAGCGGAGGGCTTCGCGCTAAACTGGCAGTCCATGCTGCTCGACTATAGCGTCGCGTACGCGGCCGTCGGTATAGCGGGCGCTTTCAAGGGCGCGGGCGCGAAGAAATACGTCCTCGGCGCGCTGGCTGGCTGTCTTGCGCGGTTCGCAATACACTATATCAGCGGCGTAACGATCTACGCCGAATACGCGGA
>DBDD01000138.1:514-4537 GCA_002293365.1 Christensenella sp. UBA941
ATCTACAACGGCTTCTACATGCTGTTCAACACCATCGCTGCCGTGATATTGACGCCTATTGTAGGCTTGGTGCTCGAAAGGAATTTAAAGCCTGTAAAGGCGCAATAGTTTTTCTTCAATTCGTTTTTCATATATGACGTACGGCTGTCAACAATGGCATGATAGACTATACGCATAAGAAAAACACGGAGGGGAAGAAATGATACAAGATCAGAATTTTTGCCAAAGCTGCGCTGCGCCGCTGACGGAGGATATCCTCGGAACGAACGCCGACGGGAGCAAGAACCAGGAATATTGCAGTTATTGCTACAAGGATGGCAAGTTTACCAGCGACATGACTATGGAGCAGATGATAGATTTTTGCGCGCCGATGATGGTAGAGAGTAATCCGGGGATGACCAAGGATAAGGCGAAGGAGCAGATGCGCGCGTTCTTCCCGCAATTGAAGAGGTGGGTGGCTGCGAGTTGATGGTCAAACCGATGTTTATCGGAAATCCTGTAGGGGCGTACTGTGTTCGCCCGTGACCCAATACCCGGCATTCATTTTGTAGGGACGCCATATATGGCGTCCGTGACATAAAAATTGGCTAGGTAGAATCACGGACGCGATATATCGCGTCCCTACAGGCATTACGTGATGCTTCACCGGGCATTTCATACATTGATGCGAGGAACGTATTATGGGAGCGCTGCAAAAGCTGCCGAATATCGGCCCGGAGCTAGAAAGGCTTTTAAACAAGGCGGGTATCGATACGCCCAAGGCGCTTATCGCCTTGGGCGCGCGCGACGCCTTTTTCCGCTTGAAGGCCGTCGACCCTACGGCCTGCCATTCCAAGCTCTACGCGATAGGCGGCGCGATTAAAGGCGTCCGCTGGCACGACCTTACGGCGGACGAAAAGAAGGAGCTGAACGAGTTCTTCACGTCACTCCCCTGACTCTTAGCTATAGACGGCTGAAAATCATCCGTAGTATAATCCTCTCGGGTGATGCGCTGTGCGACGGGCGATTGAAAAGCTGCGCGAAATAAAGGCGTTCGCGCTAGACATGGACGGTACGATATACCTCGGAGAGCGGCTCTTTCCGTTTACGCGGGCGTTTTTAGCCCGCGTGGAGGAGACGGGCCGCCAATGCTTTTTTCTAACGAATAATTCTTCAAAAAGCACACACGCGTATGTCCAAAAGCTCGCGCGATTGGGCGTCGAATCGGAGCCGGAGAAAATAGTTACCTCCGGCCACGCGACGGTTTCGCTTTTAAAAAGGCAATATCCCGGCAAGCGCGTGTATTTGCTCGGAACAGAGGCGCTGAAGGCGGAGTTCATGCGCGCAGGCGTGACATTGGACGCCGAAGACCCGGAGGTTGCAGTGCTCGCGTTCGATACGGAGCTCACCTATCCCAAGCTGTGCAAATTTTGCGACTGCGTACGCGATGGACTGCCGTATATCGCGACGCATCCGGACATAAACTGCCCGGCTGAATCGGGCTTTATCCCTGACGCGGGCTCATTTATAGAGTTAATTCGCGCTTCAACGGGCCGCATGCCCGATACCATCGCGGGCAAGCCGTTTAGGCCTATTGTCGACGAACTGCTAGAGCGCACGGGATTGATGGCGCATGAAATCGCGATGGTGGGGGATAGGCTCTATACCGATATCAAGACCGGGCTCGACCACGGGCTTGTGTCCATTCTTGTACTTACCGGCGAAACGGATGAAATAATGCTTAAAAAAAGCGAAATACGGCCCGATTTGGTATTCGCGTCGCTGGAGGAAATGATTCCGTTTTTGTAGGGGCGATTGATAATCGCCCGCGGCTGCAAAAATGTAGGGACGCGATATATCGCGTCCGTGATTCAAAGCAGTGTTTTTTATCACGGACGCCATGTATGGCGTCCCTACAGGTGTATAGTTGTCCTCTACGATATAGCCGCGGCTTCGTCCTTCTCTTTAACCGTCTGTATGATAACCGCGCGCGTTAAGACGTCGCTATAGGTAAAGCTGAGCCGCGTCGGCGGCGTTCCGGGCACGAGTACAGTAAATAGCGAACGGTACGTTCCTTCCAAAATCCCTGTAAGGCTCGAACGTTTCCTGCGGCCCTGGTTCGCCGTGATATATACCTTTTCGCCAACAATATCGCTCAAGCGCCGCTTTATAGCGTCCAATATAACAGTACCCTTCACTTCGGCTCACTTCTTTCAACACATAAATTCATGACTAGTATGCCCGGGCTGCAAAGGTTCGATACGCCTTAAACTTTGGCTGCAAAAATAAACATTCGCGCTTTCGCGTGAAAGTTATCCACATTATCCACAGAGTTATCCACCGATTGCCTCTTTACACGCTTTTTACCGTGTGGAAAAAAACGCGCTATGCCGAGTTTCATAAAAATACTCAGTGTCGAACAGCTATAAAAATTCAGCTTGACTTTAGCTCGATATCGTGAAACACGCGCGGCTATGTATATTTAGCGAAATGGCGAATAAATTTTAATACATTTGCTTTTTTTAGATCGAAAGGCTTGGCATAACGACTTGGGGTAGCCCATACATTTAAGGAGTAGGGCCTGAAAAAAGGGAGTCGTATCGATATGTAAGGAGGAATTGGGCGTATGGAACTCATTCACGATGCCCTCAGCATCGAGCGTGTGGCCGGTCGGACGCGCGCGCAGGCGATGGTAGAAGGGGATATTATGCCGCCTGCCGGTAAAGCGGGCATGGCGAATGTTTTGAGCGTAGAGGGCCGCGCGGCGGTCAATAGCTTGGAGGCGCTGGAAAACCGCCTGTCGATGGACGGCACGATCGAGCTGTTCGTAATGTACCTCGACGAGGAAGACAAGGTCGGCGGTTTTACGTCGTCGTCGGGCTTTAAGCATTGCGTCGACGTACAGGGCATCGCGCCGGGCATGCGCGCCAACGCCGCGCCATCGCTTCAATCGCTCGATTTTACGCTTTCGGATGAGCGTACCTTGCGAGTGCGCGCGATTATAGACCTGGACTGCACCGTCGAGGAAAGAGCTATGGTAGACGCGATGCAAGGCGCGGCGGATATCAAGGATTTGGAGATTAAGGCGCTTGAGCTGAAGCTGCTTGAGAGCGGCGAAATCGTAGACTGCAATACGACGCTGCGCGAAAACGTCCGCATACCGCAAGGCATGCCGGCGATAGGCTCTCTATTGTATTCCACGGCCAATCCGCGCATAACGAGTCTTTCGATTGAAGAGGGCAAGGCGGCGGTGGAGGGCGAGGTGCGCGTCATGACGTTATACACCTCGGACGATACCTCGCACGCGCCGCTTACGCAGGTATTGCATACGCTGCCGTTTGGCCAGATCGTTACAATCGATCCTGAGGCAAGGGAGGCCGGCGTAGATCTGGCTGTGCGCGAGATCAAGGTCGTCCCCGCGGACGATGAAAACCGCAATATACTCGAACTAGAGGTGCCGCTCGCGCTTAAAGTTACGCCGAAAAAGCGCGTGGTTGCAAGGGCGCTAACGGACGCGTATTCGCCCAGCCGGAACGTCTGCGCGATCCAAAACCACTTCGAGCTGCGCCAAGGGAAGGCGGAAGGCTCCGGGCGCTGTATGGTTCGCGATTCCGTAGCCGTACCGGAGGGGATGCCGGCGGCCGCCAGGGCGCTGTACCTTACGGCGCGCCCGGTCATAACGAACTGCGAGCCCGTCGAGGATCGGCTGGCGATTTCGGGCGTATTGTTTACGCGCGTGGTATACTGCTGCCGCGAGGGCAGGCTGCACGGCTTTGGAACGGAATTGCCGCTGCGCTGCGAGATCGAGGCGCCCGGCATGAACGAATATATGGAGGCCTCGGCCACTGCGCAATGCGAAAGCGCGACGGTGTCCGGCTCCGGCGACGCGCTGGACGTAAAGATCACGCTTGAATGCGCCGGCAAAGGCTATACGACTGATAAAGCCAATATACTTACGGGCCTTGAAGAGCTGGAGGTTGAAAACCGCGAAGCGGGCGTTATGGTCTACTTTACCGGCAGAGGGGAGACGCGCTGGGATATCGC
>DBDD01000045.1:0-16294 GCA_002293365.1 Christensenella sp. UBA941
CTTGGGTTGTTGTTAAACTCGGGGCAACGAAATAAAGATTCTGTGATATAATGTATCGAAAAAACACTATACAAACGAAGGAGCCTATGTAGGTGAATCGAATAGAACATTCGCCGGCGGCAATTGAAAATAGTTTGCCGGTCTTATCCGTTATCGTGCCTTGCTATAATGAGGAAGAGGCTATAAATATTTTTGTCGACAGTATTTCGAAGGTAAAAGCCGATATGCTCGGCGTTGAAATCGAGCTAATCTTTGTCGACGACGGCTCCACGGACGAAACATTGCCCATCCTCCGTAAATTATTAGAAACGGAAACATATATAGACTATATTTCCTTATCGCGAAACTTCGGAAAAGAGGCGGCGATGCTGGCCGGGCTGGAGGCGGCGCGCGGCGAGTATATCGCGGTGATGGACGTTGACTTGCAGGATCCGCCAGAGCTGTTGCCAGGTATGCTAAACGCAATAATAAACGAAGGCTATGATTGCGTGGCGACCCGCCGCGTAACCCGCAAGGGAGAATCGCCCATCCGCTCCTATTTTGCTCGAAGCTTTTATAAGCTAATAAACAAAATATCGAAAACGGAAATTGTGGACGGCGTACGCGATTATAGGCTTATGACCCGCCGTTTTGTAGAGGCTGTACTTTCGCTTAAGGAATACAATAGATTTTCCAAGGGCCTGTTTAGCTGGGTTGGTTTTCGTACTAAGCTGATAGAATTCGAAAACGTCCCGCGGGCGGCGGGCAATACTAAATGGAGCTTTTGGAAGCTTTTCGTCTATGCGATAGACGGCGTGGTCGGTTTTTCCACGGCGCCTCTGGCCCTCTCGTCACTTTTCGGCATCATCTTTTTTCTTGTCGCGATTTTAGGCATGGTTTTTGTAATCGTCCGGCGCGCTATTTTCGGAGATCCTGTTTCCGGTTGGGCGTCGACAGTATGCATAATACTGTTCGTAAGCGGTATACAGCTATTCTGCGTCAGCATTTTGGGGCAATACCTGGCTAAAGCATATTTAGAAACGAAGCGGAGGCCGGTTTATATAGTTAAAGAGACAGGGGAAGCAAGCCATGATGAACATCGCGGATAAATCTTTAGGATCTGAGAACAAGTTGAAATCGCTTCTTATGAAATGCCTGGTTTCCAGGAAGACAGTCGTTTTGGTCTTTGCGTTGTTTTTACTTTGCGGAGTATTTTTCTATAACGACTACGGAATGAGTACCGACGAAACGATGGAACGCAATACCTCCATAGTCAATTATGTGCATGTAATGGGACCGTTAATGCGCGATTCCGAGCATGAAGCTGTACGGTCGGTCGCAAACAATGTGGAGGCGCTTTCAACGTATCGCGACCGTTTTTATGGAGCGGCCTTGCAATGTATCACGGTATTCATCGAACACCTTTTTAGATTTGAACTTAATATAAGAGAAGTTTATTTAATGCGGCACGCATTCGTTTTCTTGAATTATTTCATCGCCGGGATTTGTTTTTACCTTATTATAAATCGCAGGTTTGGTAACGGCGCTTTGCCGCTGTTAGGCGTGCTCGCGTTCATACTTTCCCCGCGCTTTTTTGGCGAAGCCTTCTACAACATTAAAGACAGCCTGTTTTTTTCGTGGATGGTGATTTCCGGCTATTTCGTGCTGAGATGGCTGGAAAATCGAAAAGTAAAGTTCTGTTTCTTTGCGGCGGCTGCGTTGGCGGTCGCTATAAATACGCGCATATTGGGCTTGTCGTTATTGCTGCTGGCGTGCGCTTTTGCTGTTATTATATCGATTCGACAAAAGGAAGCGTTTTTGCGCGCCGCGGGCCGTCCGCTTGCGCTGTTCGGCTTAACGCTGGCTTTCTGGATATTGATAACGCCGTTCTTATGGGGAAACCCGGTTAGAAACATAATAGAAGTTTTCGTTCATTTTATGAACTTTGAGAATTGGGCCGGATTGCATCTATATATGGGCGAGATGATCTCGCGGCATGTGCCGTGGCATTATATCCCCGTATGGATGGGCATCACGATTCCGATACCCTATATCGCAATGTTCTTTGCTGGCGTCGCCGCTATTGCCGTTAAGGCGGCTGGTCGCGTTAAGCAGGATATTGCGATGCGTGATGAAATAGCGGCCTTAGACGTCGACGACGAGCTTGAATTGGACGACTTAGAGACGTTGGACACAGGCGGCGGAGTAGGGGGCATTGCCGGCGCGGGACGAGGAACGCATTTATACGATATTTTTATGGCGGCGTTGTTCTTCTGTACATTATTCGGGTTTATTATTCTGCGTATAACGATGTACGAAGGCTGGCGTCATGCTTACGGCATCTATTTTTCGTTCGTTTATATCGCAGTCTACGGCCTTGGCGCGGCGATCGCCTTTTTCAAAAACAAGCATATCGCGCTTCGGAGGGTAGGGACTGCAGCGGTTTTCGCGAGCTTTGCTTTTTTGTTTGGTTGGATATGCGTAAATCATCCTTATGAATACGTCTTCTTCAACAGTATCGGACGTATTGTCGCCGAGCGAAATTTTACGCTGGACTATTGGGAGGTATCGTTTACGGATCTGGTACGCTACGTGCTGGCGAAGGATGAAAAGCCCAAGATAATGATCTACAGCTGGGGTATAGGGGGTCATAATTTCTTTTTACCGGA
Source organism: Christensenella sp. UBA941 (assembly GCA_002293365.1). Taxonomy (GTDB): domain Bacteria; phylum Bacillota; class Clostridia; order Christensenellales; family UBA941; genus UBA941. Next base: position 2,649 of record DBDD01000045.1, read on the forward strand.
CGAGGAGCAAGGTAGGGTAATAATTACGGACGCCGTAGGCGCAGATTATTACTTACAGCCATCTAATGGACCGTTTGAGAGCAGAGTCGCGCCTGAAGGCTATCAGGAAGAAGCGTCGATAATAGTTGACGGTATGAAAATATCTACAATCTATAAAAATGTTACGTCCGATCAAATGCGGGTCGAAATCGATGCCGAAGCGAAGCATAATATCGCGCGGATGGTAAGCAATATAGACGGCGGCGATTACGCGGCGATGCTAGACGACGATCCGGCTACGCGCTGGACGACGGGCAGGCCGCAGCAGCCAAGAGATTTTCTTATGGTGGAGTTTGCGCAGCCCGTGGACTACGATTTCTTTTCTTTCGCTTCGGACGCAGAGAGCGAGCAAGATTATCCCCGGGCATTAACCGCATATTTATCTGCGGACGGCTATGGAGGGCCGGTTATGCCGGTTGTGGCGATTGAAGGCGGGTATCGTTTTACACATACGTCGCCGTTCTACCGGTTTATCGTGTTCGAGGTCGGAGCGGAGGCGACGGAAGCATGGATGATAAGCGAACTTGAATTTGGTCATATAACGCAATGAGAGAGATGGGAAAGCAAGCCGTGATGAACACCGGGAACAAGTATTTCGGTTCTTTGAACAACATGAAATCATTTTTTGCGAAATGTCTGGCTTCCAAAAAAACGGTCATATTGTTATTCGCGCTGTTCTTTCTTAGCGGGGTCTTTCTGTTTCGGGATTATGGCATCAGTCCGGACGAGGATATTGAGCGTTATACCGGTTTAATCAATTACGTTCATGTGATGGGCCCGGCAATGCGCGCTTCCGAAAGCGAAGCTGTTCGGGCAACGGCGGAACACGCGCCCAAGCTTGCGACTCATGGCGATCGTTATTACGGCGTGGCCTTGCAATGCATTATGATATTTATCGAGCATCTATTCAACTTTCAAATGGCTTTGAGAGATATCTATTTAATGCGGCACGCGTTTGTTTTCTTAAATTACTTCATCGCCGGTGTTTGCTTCTACCTTATTATTAAGCGCAGATTTTGCAACGGCGCATTGCCGCTGCTTGGAGCGCTCGCTTTTATACTCTATCCCCGCTTTTTCGGCGAAGCCTTCTATAACATTAAAGACAGCCTGTTTTTTTCGTGGATGGTGATATCCGGCTATTTTGCGCTGAGATGGCTGGAAGATCGGAAAATAAAGAACTATTTCTTTGCGGCGGCTGCGCTTGCGGTCGCGATCAATACGCGCATATTGGGCTTGTCTTTATTATTGCTGGCGTCCGCTTTTGCCGTTATTATATCTATTCGAAAAAATGACGCGTTTTTGCGCGCGGCGGGACAGCCTCTTGCGCTGTTCGGTTTAACGCTTGTATTTTGGGTATTGATAACGCCGTTCTTATGGGAAAACCCGGTTAAAAACATTATCGAAACGTTCGTTCATTTTAAAGACTTTGAGAATTGGACGGGTACTCATTTTTACATGGGCGAGATGATATCGCGGCATGTGCCGTGGCATTATATCCCCGTTTGGATGGGCATAACGATTCCGATACCCTATATTGCCATGTTCTTTGCCGGCGTCGCCGTTATTGCCGTCAAGGCGGCTGGCCGCCTTAAGAAGGAAATTGCGATGCGTGACGAAATTGCGGCCGGGGACGTAGACGACGAACTTGAATTGAACGACTTAGAGGCGCTGGACACAGGCGGCGGGGAGGGCGGCTTTACCGGTGCGGAGCGGGGAGCGCATTTATACGATCTTTTTATGGCGGCTCTGTTTTTCTGTACATTATTCGGGTATATTATACTGCGAATAACGATGTACGAAGGCTGGCGGCATGCATACGGCATCTATTTTCCGTTCGTTTATATCGCCGTCTACGGCCTTGGCGCGGCGATCACATTTTTCAAAAACAAGCATATCGCGCTTCGAAGGATAGGGGCGTGCGCCATTTTTGCTAGCTTCGCTTTCCTGTTCGGCTGGATTATAGTGAACCACCCGTATGAATACGTCTACTTCAACAGTATCGGACGCATGGTCGCCGAACGTAATTTTGCGCTGGACTATTGGATGGTATCGCATGCGGATTTAATTCGCTATGCGCTTGCCAACGACTCAAGGCCTCGTTTAGTAATATCAGGTTTTAATTATCATGTCCAAATTCTAAAGGAAGATGAGATTGAAAGATTGTCGTGGGTGGGACGGCCGGATTCTGCCGACTACCGCTTACAGGATACCCGCGTGCCGTATGACCAAAGAAAACCTCCCGAAGGATATGTGGTGTACGCGTCTATTATAGTCGACGGTATGAAAATCTCCATGATATATAAAAATACGACCATAAATTCAATGCATGCCGAAATTGATCCCGATGCAGAAAATAATATTATTCGGATTACAAGCAGTAGGGACGACGGCGATCACGACGCTCTGATCGACGGCGATCCGGCAACGCGCTGGACTACGAGGTGGCCGCGGCAGCCGGGCGATTTTATAATGGTGGAGTTTGCCGAGCCTGTGGACTACGATTGCTTTTCTTTCGGCTCGGACGATGAAAGCGCAAATGACATTTCACAGGAATTTAACGTCCATATATCGCCGGACGGTATAAGAGGGATGACGACGCCGATTATAGCGATTGACGGCGGCTATCGTATGGCGCTGGAGACAGGACCGTATCGATTGATCGTATTTGAGTCCAGCGCGGCATCGGCGGACGTGTGGAGTATCGGCGAGTTGCAATTCGGATATATAAAGCGATGAGGGCATACTTTTGAACGCGGAGTTGGCAGTGTTTTTAAGCGCGCAAAGCAGGATTTAACGCGTCCAATCAAGAACAAATGAATTAATAAGCTGCGGGAGGGGGATGACGATGGTCGTCCGCGAAACGCTGGAACAGCGCGAACGGGACGCGCTTTCGCCGTTAGCCGCGCTTTCGGCGCGCTCGAAAGGGCGTGAGAAAGCGATCGAGCCATGCCCCCTACGTACGTGCTTCCAGCGCGATAGGGATCGCATTATCCACTGCAAATCGTTCCGGCGCATGAAACACAAAACCCAGGTTTTCCTGTCGCCGGAGGGGGATCATTATCGTACGCGCTTGACGCATACGCTCGAAGTCGCCCAGATTGCGCGGACGATTTCCCGCGCGCTGAACCTCAACGAAGACCTAACGGAGGCCATCGCGCTCGGGCACGATTTAGGCCATACGCCCTTTGGGCACGTCGGTGAAGCGGTGCTCGACACACTGCTAAAGGATGGCTTCCAGCACAACGAGCAGAGCCTTCGCGTCGTCGAAACGCTAGAGGGCGGTACGGGGCTCAACCTCACATGGGAAGTGCGCGATGGCATTTTAAACCACAAAAAGGACGGCGAGCCCCATACGCTTGAAGGCGGCGTCGTAAGCCTGGCAGATCGAATCGCCTATATAAACCACGATATAGACGACGCGATACGCGCGGGCGTGCTCTCGCTTTCCGATATGCCGAGGGAGCTGCTCGTCACTTTGGGCGAGTCGCACGGCGGGCGTATCCATACTATGATCATGGATGTGGTGGCGCAAAGCTATGGGAAGCCGGTCATAACGATGTCAAAAGCTGTCGGCGAGGCGACGAACGAGCTTAGGGCGTTTTTATTCAAGAACGTTTATGTCGATTCCATCGCGAAGCGCGAAGAAGGAAAAGCGCGGTTGCTTATCGAACAGTTATTCAGGCATTATGTCGAAAACGTTTATGTCTTGTCGACGGAGTTCACCAAAAACCTCGCCGGCGGCGCCGAGCGCGTGGCGGCGGACTATATTGCTTGCATGACGGATCGCTACGCGATAAGAGACTATACCCGCCTATTTATCCCTAGAGCTTGGGCGGAGATATAGCCGTTTATACAAAATAAACGAATTTTATGCATATAGAAGGAGAATTATCGGTTTTGGCGAAAGTATATAAGCAGTTTTCCGAGATATAGCCATGGCGGCCTTTCCGGACAAATGGATGCATGAGCTGCTTTCGCGTACGGATATCGCCTTGGTCGTATCGGAATATGTTCAGCTTAGGGAAAAGGGCGGTAGGCTCTGGGGGCTTTGTCCATTTCACAACGAAAAGACGGCTTCATTTTCCGTATCGCCGGATAGGCAGCTGTACTATTGCTTCGGCTGTCATGCGGGCGGAAATGTTGTCCACTTTTTGATGGAGCTGGAAAAGCTTTCGTACGTCGATACGATTAAGCTGCTTGCGGATAGAATCCGGTTGCCGCTGCCGGAAGAGACGGACGACGAGGCCCTCCTCAAGGAGCGCGCGCTAAAAGAAAAATGCCATGAGGCTTGTCGCGAGGCTGCGTTGTTCTACCATAGGCAGCTTGCGGCTCCAAGCGCCCATAACGCCAGAAGCTACCTCGAAAAACGCGGCGTAGACGCCAAAACGGTTCAGTGCTTTGGGCTGGGTTATTCGGGCAGCGGACTCTCAAACTATCTTTTGGATCAGAACTTTTCCGGCGAGGTTTTGATAGCTGCGGGTTTGGCGCGGGAAAGTGGCGGTGGCTTAAGGGATGCCTTTTGGAACCGGCTGATGTTTCCGATTATCGGCCTTAACCGGCAGGTGGTCGGCTTTGGGGGACGTGTGCTCGGCGACGGACAGCCGAAATACCTAAATACCGCGGAGAACGTGATATTCAACAAGCGCAGGCATTTGTATGGCCTGAATTTCTTCCGCAAATCCGGTTTTTCGGATATCCTGCTCGTGGAAGGCTACATGGATGTCGTGAGCCTGCATCAGTATGGCGTGACAAATTCGGTTGCAAGCCTGGGTACGGCGCTGACGAAGCAGCAGGCGCGTCTGATAAAGCGTAACGTTCCGAGGGCGTATATCGCCTACGATTCCGATTCCGCCGGACAAAACGCTGCGCTGAAGGCAGCGAGAGAGCTTTTGGACGAGGGCGTCGAGGTTCGCGTGATGCGTTTCCCCGACGGGAGCGATCCGGACGAGTTCATACGCAGAGAAGGTATAGCTGCGTTTGACGATGCAAAGGAGAACGCGCTTACATTTCCGCAGTTTAGGCTTTCCATGCTCGCCGCCGAGTACGATCTTGGCGACGAAAATGCCCGCGAGCTCTATGCGAAAGCGGCGTGCGCCTTTATCCGTACGCTTGAGCCGCTATCGAGAGAGCGCTATTTTGCGGCGGTATCGCGGGAGACGGGGTTTACTATAGAGGCGCTGGCGTCGCAAGGCGCAATAAACGGCGGTTATGCGAATATCCAGGATAATAATGAGAATAGTTTTTCCATTATTCGGAATACTAGAATTGCCCGAATTCGCGAGGAAAACCCGGATTGGGAACGCGCAGAGCGCATCCTGTTATGTATATTGGTTTCAGACAGGGAGTGTGCTCTAAGCTTCAGGATGAATGAGAACGAAGCGATATTCAGGAATGAGGCTTATGCCTTATTCGCGCGTAAGTGCATAGACTGGCATGAGCAGCATCCAGACGAGGAGATCGAGGCTCATTTAGCCGTTTTACTCGGGACGCTTACGCCGGAGCAGTCAAAGCAGGTTTCGGGAGCTCTCGATACCGAAAAGCCTGCGAATCCCGGGCGCGTTATGTCGGATTGCCTGCTACGCCTGGAGAGCTTCGCGCTAAAGCAACGCATGTCCGATATACAGCGGAAGCGCGACGAGAGTACGGATAAATCTGAACAAGCTAAGCTTGCTCAGGAATATATGATGCTGAATTCGCGGCTAAGGGCGCTGGGCGCGTCCGCGAACTGAGGAACCTATCGGAAGGGTGTGATTGAGTTTGGGTGAAGTGATACCCCAAATAAACAGGATTGAGGAGCTTATTGAGGCCGGTAAAACCAAAGGCGTCCTCACCTACAAAGAGATAATGGATACGCTCGAGGATACAGAGCTCGAGCCCGAGCAGATCGAGCGCATCTACGACAGATTGGAGACGCTGCATATCGATGTGGTAGAAGACATCGAGGTGCCCGAAGATATCAATACCGACCTTGCGGACGTCGATATCGACCTGACGGTTTCCGAGGGCGTAAGCATAGACGATCCGGTGCGCATGTACCTGAAAGAGATCGGCAAGGTTCCGCTTTTGACGGCGGAGGAAGAAGTCATAATCGCCACGGACATGGCGCAAGGCAATGTCGACGCGAAGCGCAAGCTCGCCGAAGCGAACCTGCGCTTGGTCGTAAGCATAGCGAAGCGCTACGTTGGTAGGGGAATGCTCTTCCTCGACTTGATTCAGGAGGGCAATTTGGGCCTTATCAAGGCCGTGGATAAATTCGACTACCGCAAGGGCTACAAATTCTCGACCTATGCCACGTGGTGGATTCGCCAGGCTATCACCCGCGCGATCGCCGACCAGGCGCGCACGATCCGCATTCCCGTGCATATGGTCGAAACGATAAACAAGCTTATCCGCGTAAACCGCCAGCTGCTACAAGAATACGGCCGCGAGCCGCATCCCGACGAGATCGCCGCCGAAATGGGCATAACGGAAGAAAAAGTGCGCGAGATCATTAAAATCGCTCAAGAACCCGTTTCGCTGGAAACGCCTATTGGCGAAGAAGAAGACAGCCATCTGGGCGACTTNNCCGGACGACGACGCGCCCGCGCCCGCCGAGGCGGCTGCGTTTACGCTTTTAAAAGAACAGCTGATCGGCGTATTGGATACTTTGACGCCGCGCGAGGAGAAGGTGCTCCGGCTGCGCTTTGGCCTGGACGACGGAAAGGCGCGCACGCTCGAAGAGGTTGGCCGCGAGTTCAACGTTACGCGCGAGCGCATCCGCCAAATCGAGGCAAAAGCGCTTAGAAAACTGCGACATCCTTCGCGGAGCAAAAAGCTAAAAGATTTTCTGGACTAAGATTAGATCAATCAAATACTTTTGGCGGCGAAGCCGCCAAAAGTATTTGATTTATATAACAATTCTTCAGGAGGCATGTCATGACATCACGTGAGCGGGTTATCGAAGCGATCAATCATAGAATTCCGGATAAGGTTCCAGTGGATTTGGGCGCGACGGTTGTATCCGGTATCAGCGCCACTGCCTACTATAAATTGCGACAGGCGCTTGGCCTAAAAGAGCAGCCTGTCAAAATATTTGAAATGATGCAATTCGTCGCGCGTGTGGACGACGACGTGCGCGAGGCGCTTGGCGTGGACGTTGCGCCGCTGCCCTATCCTGTAGATTCAAATGGCCTTCGCTATAAAGATTTGATACCGTTTACGGCGCCAAACGGAATCCCGACGTTGGTTGCCGGCGGTACGCAATGGGATGTCAGGAAAGATGGCTCAGTCGTAATGTACGCCCAAGGCGACAAAAACTTTCCGCCCAGTACACGAATGCTTTCGGACGGCATGTATTTCGACAATATTATTGAGCGCCTCCCGGAGTACGATGAAGACAGACTAATGCCGAGAGAAGACTATAAGGATGACTTCAACGTTATCCCGGATGAAATTGCCGCCGAGTTGGAACGCGAATCCAAGCGGCTATATCATGAAACGGAGTACGCGCTTGTTGGGCAATTTCCGGGCTCGCTGCTGGGCGATGCAGGAGCGGTGCCCAACGGTTCGCTGCGAGCTCCGAAGGGCATTCGCCGGCTAGAGGATTTCTTGATGGCGCATGTTCTTTATCCCGAGTATCTCCGCGAAGTATACGAGATGCAAACGGAGATCGTTATGCAGAATCTGGAGATATACAAACAGGCCGTAGGCGAACGGATTCAGGTGGTTGTTATAAGCACAGCGGACTACGGAAATCAGAACGGAGAGATGTTTCGGCCGGAAATCTTCCGTAGCCTATATAAGCCCTACTATGAAAAGATGAACAAATGGGTGCATGAGCATACAAAATGGAAGATTATGTTCCATACATGCGGAAGTGTAGTTAATCTCCTGGACGATTATGTGGAGATGGGAGTGGATATCCTTAACCCTATCCAAACGTCGGCGCGCGGCATGGACGCAAAGATGCTGAAGGAGAAATACGGCGGCAAAATGACGCTTTGGGGCGGCGGGATAGAAACGCAAAGCACGCTGCCCTTCGGTACGCCGGAAGAGGTGCGGGAAGAAGCGTTAGAGCGGTTAGCCTTGTTTTCTTCCGGAGGCGGTTACGTTTTCAACGCGATTCACAACATCGTAGGAAAAACGCCGATAGAAAACATACTCGCGATGTATGGCGCGGCGAGGGAATTCAACCGCGATTTGCCGTAGCCTCCTTCGTCCCCATCCAAACAATCCATACATACATCACAGTCTTCGGAATCATGAGCATGCCGACGAGCGGATTCGCGTCCGCGAACAGCACGACCGGGATATAGAAAACGAAGCTTAGCAGCACTGCGAGCCAAAGATGCTTAAAGGCGCGGTCACGGCTGTCCCGCGACGTTTGATAGAAGAACACTATCAGCGCCGCGGCCATAAGCACGAAGGGAATGTTGCGGTATATTCCCCACGCGACGGGCGAATCGCCGCTGAACCATTGGTTTTGGGGAAAGAGGCACAGAGCGACGCGGATTATCGCTAAAACGCAGACGAGGAGCGTCAAGCCGCCCTTGCCCCATACGCCGTAGCGCTGGCGAATATAATAATACAGCAACAGATAGAAGATAGCCATCGTAATAGACGTTACGAGCGTACCGAAGCCAAGCGCGGCGGGGATGTGAAGCCCGATATTCGCCAATATTCTCGGCAGGATGTGAAAAGCGTCGCCGCCGCCGAGGATTAGTACCATAACGCCGAACAGGCGGTATTGCCCCAGCCTTTCGCGCGCCGCAACAGGGCGAACATAGCTTTCGCGGGATTTATTGCGCCGCAGGATCGCAATGCCGAGCATGAAAACGATAACCAGATACGCGACGGAGAAAAGCGATTCAAAAACTGCCCTCATTTGTATATCCCCTTATTCGATTTTTAAGCGCGCAACGCTGATACGTCATTTTACAACAATATACCCATATTATACAATATCTACTGAACCTTGGATACCCTTTAACGCGCCGGGGGACAGTTCGAGAGCCATGCACCAATCCGCGCTTTTTGTTTCATCGGAGATATGATAGACGCCGTATTCAAACGAAGGAATAAAGCCGAATTTGCGATAGAAATCCGGTTCGCCGCAAAGAAATACGGCCGTATAGCCCAAGCCTTGGGCTATTTCAAACGCGCTTTTCATCATAGCGCTTGCTACGCCACGCCGGAAATAATCAGGACGTACGCTAATCGGCGACAGCACCAGCGCCGCAAACGGCCCGTCCTGCGTCGTTACGCATGTATTATACAGCACTATTTGGCCGACTATTTGGCCGGCATGCTCCGCGACCAAGGAAAGCTCGGGGATAAACGCGTCCTTATTTCGGAGCGCGTTTAAATAGTCCGCCTCGGTTCCGTCCGAATGGGACGAATGCTCGAACGCCGCTTTTACGAGCTCGTAAACTTCGGCGTAGTCAAAAGGCTGTTCTTCCCGGATGATCATCTGGGGGTTCCTCCTATCTGCGGGCGGATTACCATCCGCCACTACAAACCGAACAATTCTTCATAATAGCCCTCCGGCAAATCGTACAGGCGGCTAATTACTTCTTTGGTAAAAACAGCCTCCGGCGTATCTATGCATAAGACTTTACCGTCCTTTACGCACATAACGAGGTCGGACACGCGCCTCGCGTATTGCAGCTCGTGTAGAGAGAGTATGACGGTTGTACCGCGCTCGCGCGCCATTTTGCGCAGCGTGTCGAGAATTTCGACCGCGTAGCGTATGTCGAGGAAGGAGGTTGGCTCGTCCAAAACGACGATTTCCGGCTCCTGGCAGATAGCCCGCGCCAAAAGCACCCTTTGAAGCTGTCCGTCGCTAATCTCGGAAAAGCTCCTATCCTTGATATCGAGGGCGTTGACGGTACGTAAGGCGTCGCGGACTTTTTCGCGGTCGGCTTCAGAAAGAATACCTAGCGCGCCCGTATACGGATACCTTCCCGCGGCGGCGACGTCCTCGCATGTCATCAGCTCGGGCTTTGGCCGTTCGGTCAGCACGACGGCGACGCGGCGGGCTAATTCACGCGGGCGGAAACGTTTTAACGGCTCGCCTCCGATATACACATCGCCGCCCAGGGCCTTTTGCTGCCGCGCGATGCTTTTGAGTACGGTCGATTTACCCGAACCGTTTGGCCCTATTAGCGTAAGTACCTGGCCTTTTTGTAGCGCGAATTCGATATTTTCGACGACGGGCTTATTGTCGTAGCCGACGGTGAGCTTTTCCGCCTTAAAATAGAAGTTCATATCATTTTCGCGCCTTTCCCGCTAGGATATATATAACGACCGGCGCGCCGATAAGCGAGCTGACGGAGCTTACGCTCATCTCGACAGGCGCGTAGGCCGTCCGCGCGATCAAATCGCAGCCCAGGCAAAACACGGCCCCTCCGAGGAAACAGAGCGGTATAATAAGAAGCGGCTTGGCCGTTTTCGTAAAAGCCTTGATAAGGTGCGGGACGGCGATGCCGACAAACGAGATCGGCCCCGCGAAAGCCGTTACGCAGGCGCAGAGGACGCTCGAAAGCAGTACGAGCGCGACGCGGAAGGCCTTTATATTCACGCCGACGCTTTGGGCGTAACTTTCGCCAAGCTGATACGCCCCGATGGGCTTCGAGAGCAAAAAGACGAGCGTTGACGCGAGAAAAACGACCAGCGCCATGACGCCTACGTCGTCCCAGGACGTTCCGGAGAAGCTGCCTTGCGACCAATTGTGCAGGTTGACGATGCTTTCATCGCTCGCAAACGTAACGACGAAGTCCGTGATAGCCGAGCAGATATAGCCGATCATGACGCCGCTGACGATAAGCACGGATGCGCGCTTGACCTTGCGGGCGATCAGCATCACGAAGCCCATAGACAGCATTGCGCCCGCGAAGGCCGCGATAATCATCGTCGCGGACGAGACGGTTCCGCCGCGGCTTAAAACGAATACCATTACCAGCGCGACGATGAGCTTCGCGCCGGAGGATATGCCGAGTACGTACGGCCCGGCGATGGGGTTGTTGAAGAAGGTTTGCAACAAAAATCCGGACAGGGCTAGCGCTCCGCCTAGTATCGCGCCCGCGAAAAGGCGCGGCAGGCGTACCTTATGGAGTATATCGCTTTCGGGCGTATTTGTGCTGCCGGAAAAAAGATTGGAGACAATTTCGCCTAGCGAGATGTTAACGCTGCCGATACCGATATTGAGCGCGACCAGCGCCGCAAACAGCAAAAGAAGCGCGATGGCGACGATGATATATCGCGTGCGGCGGGTAACCTGTTGCTGCTGTCGCATGGCGTCTCCTTACAAAAGCCTCTACACCAATTTATACAGAAACATCAGCTCGTCCGTATCGTCCAAATCCCCGGTAAATATCCGGTGCATATCCGCAATCAGGTAGCCGAAGCCGGTCGTCTCCTGAAAGAGATTTTTGCCCGTACACCAGACGTCGCCGTTTTTTACGGCCTCGAAATCGGCCAATAGGCTGCTTTTACCCAATAATTCGCCGATTGTGCGCACTTCGCCGTCGATGGAACTATTGTAGATAATTATATCGGCGTCCTTTGCCTCTAGGTAAAATTGCTCCATGTTTAAATTGGCGGAGCCTGTCGCCGATCCGTCGTCCAGGCCGGTAAATACGTATTCGCCGCCGGCAAGCTCGATCATTTTCGTTACGTAATCGCCGTTCTTGCGCACGACGGCGTTGCCGGAGGAGCTTATGTAAAAGAACGCGACCGATTTACCGGTCATTTCCAGGGAAATATTGCCGACGAGCGCGGCTTGCTCGTTGAACAAGCCTTCCGCAAGCTCGTACTTGCCCAATAGTAGGGCATAGAGCTTGATCCACTCGGTACGGCCAAGCGGGTGTTCCTCGTAGCTCGAACGCTCCACCAGAACGGGAACGCCCAGATCCGCCAGCTTTTCCTTTACCTCGGGCGCGTGGTCGATCATCGTGGATTCGATGGCCAGCGAGCAGCCTTTGGATACGATCATTTCATAATCAGGAGCGCTATACTTGCCCGCGTAAGCGATCTTGCCGCTCTCCATCGCCGCGCGCGCGCTTTCTATGTACCAGCCGTCCGCCTCAGTACCAGACATAGCGATTGCATACAATGCGTCCAGCGAATCGAAAAGGCACATTGCGCTCGTCGCGGCGAGGTAGATATTTTGAATCGGACGGCGCAGGACTACTATATCTTCGTCCATATCGGACGGAGGCTCAAACCCTTCGGGTACGACTAAAAACCTATCGTCGGCGATCGTGATAAGAGTATAGCCGCCCGTTAGATAGTCCACGCTGAATTGCGTGGCGTAGCTAAGTTCCATGCTGCCCGTTGTTTGGAGCGTGTTATAGCGTACGGGTGTTGTAGCGGCAGCCGTAGGAGAAAGCGCAGGCGCGGCGCTAACAATACCCGCCGGTATTTTATATGAGGGCGAAGGGCTTTGCGCGTTCGTGCAACCAGTGAGTATAACGAGCGATAGAATAAATATTATGATTCGAAATCTAATAGCTGTAGCCCTCTTTCTGAATCGTCTTCGAATCGAATCTAAGCGTATATTCGATCTCTTTCGGGGCGCTCATGGCGACTGTACACGCGACGACGTTCATTTCGGCGTCCAGCGTTACGGGAATCTCGAACGATGAGTTGCCTTCGGTGTTGACAGGCGAATACTTTTCACCATTTACAAGCATATAGGTGTAATTCGGGCTGCTCCAGGTAATTTGGGCGAAGTCGGCTCCGTCTTTGCGAGTTAGAACCGCCCGGGATTCGACGCTGGCCTTGCCGCTTCCGCCGGTTAATGTTACCGCGATGTGGCAGCGCTCAAACGCGTCGGCCGGGATATTGTTCGATTGGAATACGACGGTGTGGTCGTACCATTGCTCCCGGCGGATACTCCAGCCAGCGCAGTCGAGCTCAGCGTCAAGCGCGGATACAGGTATGGTAAAGGAATGCCGCTCGCCGTTTAGCGTGAATTCGTGATGGTTGGCAGTATCGCCGAGCGCCTCGGCGCCCGTGCCCATGTATAGCTTGCCGTAGCCCTGGCCGCTTAGCGTTACGTCGGCGCTCATCGCGCCGTCCTGAACGTTAAGTGTGCACTCGACAAACTTGAACATGGACGCGCTGGANNGAGGCCGGCGGCGGCCGAAGCCGCCACCGGCGTGATTTGTACGCCGTTCGAGTTTAACGCGTCCTTTGCGTGCTGTACATAGAGGTCTTGAATGGCTTTTATCTGGCCCAGCCCCTCTATGACGGTTTCGACCTCGTAGCCATCCGCTTCAAGGATGCTTTTCCAGGCGTCGTCCTCGGAGCCNNTTGTTGGCGTGATCCCCGGCGACTACCATGAGCGGCCGAAGTAAGACCTTTCTCGTGCCATTTTCCTTCAAAATCGGCTGCAAATCTTCAATTAGCACACCGCCCTCGACCGTGCCGACGTAGATATCGTCGTGGCCTTTTTCGCGGAGCACGTTTTCGAATTTCGGATATGTAGCGTTGGCTTCGTGATGAGTGCCGTGGCCCATGAGCAAGACGGTCGTACCGGCCGCCTCATACGGCGCGAGTTCCGAAAGCACGATATCGGCGACGATGTCGTAATCGGAATCGTCGATGAGCAGCGGCTTGCCGACCTT
>DBDD01000045.1:16418-16689 GCA_002293365.1 Christensenella sp. UBA941
AGCTTGTCGATAATAATCTGCGCCGTAAAGGCCCTACGTACCTGATAGTCCGGAAATGCCGCCCGCATCGCGGCTTCGATCCCGCCGATCGTGAGGTTGCGGCTTTGGTTGAAGCTCGTTCCAAAGCTAACAACCAGTACTACCTTGTCGGCGGGGGAGGTGTTTACGATTTCGTCCGTGGGGTTTGTACCCTCTTCATAGCTTATGTTTACAGGCGCGGGCGCTTCAGAAGCGGCAGGCGCTGCGGGTACGGCGGGTTCCGGCGCGGCGG
>DBDD01000066.1:0-7399 GCA_002293365.1 Christensenella sp. UBA941
GGAAGCTGCGTGGGAAATATGGGAAAAGCTGAGCGTTACAATATTTCCTATGCGCCCGTCGTCTACGGAAGAAGAAGATATTTATGGCTGCGATAGGCCGGGTGGCATTTTTACATTATTACATGATCAAAACCATTCCATAATTCACGCCCAATTCACAGATTCTTCATACAACGCCGCGAAATAGCTGTTATAATAGGGTCAACAGCATATGCTATTAAGACGATATAGCGTATGAAGGGAGTAGATGTCTTTGTCTGGGAAGCGGGTCTCGATGGTTCTTGCCGCGGTAATTCTCTTGCTCGCGGTCTTTTCGCCGTTCGCTCTGGCGGAAGCGCCGATGGTCGCGACGCTCGACGCGGTCGTTACCGGCTCCGGCGCGCTGCTGAAAAGCCTCGTATTATCAAGCGGAGGGCAGCCGATAACGGAAAGCGGCTTTTATTACGGCACTTCGCGCACTGCCCTGAACCAAAAGGTCCAAGCCGCAAACCCAGAGTCTCCCGAATACACCCTGACTACGCTCGTTCCCGGCACGACCTACTACTACCAGGCATACGCCGTAAACGCCTCCGGCGAGAGCGTCGGGGAAGTCGTATCCTTCAAAGCGGGCCCCACGGCGACGGCGCGGCCCGCGGGCCAGCCGACGGATATCCAAGGCTATCTTGACAGGATAATGGACGAATTTGGGATGCAAGTCCATTATAAAACAAAGCGCCCCGAATGGAACGACCGCGTATCCTATACGCTAACGTCGTCGGACAGCGAGACGCTTACGGGTTTGAAGCTCATATACAACGCGCTTGCGCGCTATCCAAGCGGGTTCCTTGGCAGGCTGAAGCTGAAATACATCGCGCTCGCGGGCGCTATTACCACGAAGAACGGCGAGGCGGCGACCGGCGTGGCCTTGGGCAACACGCAGCAGACCATGCTGCTTATACAGGCCTCGACGAAAGAATCCGTAATCCACCACGAGATATTCCACGCGTTCGAATACGCTTTTGGGCTGCGCTTTGCGGATTGGGATAAGGCAAACGTGAAGAGCGGCTTGTACGACGAAAGCGGCTCCAGAAATTATGACTTGACGCCGCCAGGCTTCATAACGCGCTACGCGCTTACAATGCCCGAAGAGGATCGCGCGGACTTGTTCATGTATATGATGACGGGTTCGCTGAAGGATCAGCTTATCGATACCGCTGGCCACGATAAATATCTACAGGATAAAATTCGCCGGCTGAACAACACGCTTGAGACAAATATTGGCCGGATAGCGCAAGGCTCGGTATGGAGCGCGACCGCCGCGGAGGCCGCCAGGGCGA
This sequence comes from Christensenella sp. UBA941, assembly GCA_002293365.1. Taxonomy (GTDB): domain Bacteria; phylum Bacillota; class Clostridia; order Christensenellales; family UBA941; genus UBA941. The sequence goes on from DBDD01000066.1 coordinate 1,317, forward strand.
CGCCTAAGACGCTTCGGACTGTCGTACCGGCAAGCGGCGCAAAGCTCTATGACGGCCCGGATACGCAGGTTTTCTCAGCCGTAATGGACGCGCCCGCCACAGAGCTTAGCGTCGTCCAGACGGGCGGGCGCTGGCTGAAGGTGCTCTATGGCAACGAGGCATACTATATGCTCGCCTCCGAGGTAAACAGCTCCCCGAGCGCAGGAATGCAGTCCTCCGCCCCAGGCGCGGGCAACCAGGCAAATACACCGGCGTACCAGCCGGACGCCGGTAGCGCAAACAACAATTACAACATCAACGGCGTCGCCGAGCGGCTGCTCCAAAACCACGGCATAAGCGTCAGCATGAATACTACGCTGTCGCTTTATGACGACCTGGTTGCCGGCGCTGTGCGCGATACAAGGGGCGCGGCCGCGCTTGCAGCGGAATACGAGGAACTTCTCGAAAGCGGAGCAAAGGTTCCAAAGGGCGTGACGGATCTCGTGATTTGCCGGACGCTGGCGGTGGGCGGAAGCCCCCAGGGCGCTGCAATGGACGGCTCCGGTTCGGTTCTATATATTTCACAGCAGGCCTCCGGCCAGCTAAAATCCGTCATGGAGGCGCTTGTGGCGCAGCTGTAAGGTTTTGCCACATAATAAAAAAAGCCGTTTCGGCTTTTTTTATTATGTGGCAATTAATATTTGCGCTTCCTGGCCGCTTCGGCCTTTTTCTTGCGCTTTACGCTTGGCTTTTCGTAGTGCTCACGTTTGCGGATTTCTGCGAGTACACCAGAACGGGCGCATTTGCGTTTGAAACGCTTCAACGCGCTTTCGAGGGTTTCGTTTTCGCCCACCCGAATCTCAGACATCTTTTTCCCTCCCTCCGGCGTCCAAACAACAGCATTTTGGCCTCGCGGACACCTGGCGACAATCCCGGACGCTCCGTTTCGGCCATGATCATTATACTCCGTCGATTTTGTCTGTGTCAACCTTCAATTCAACCCAACGTATCCCGTCTGACGAAGCGCTTCGAATAGCACGACGGCTACGGTATTCGATAGGTTCATAGAGCGTAGCCCGGGGCGCATAGGCACGCGTACGGCGTGGCTGGCGTTTTCGGCGAGCAGATCGTTCGGCAGCCCGGCCGTCTCCTTTCCGAAAACCAGGAAATCGCCCAACGCGTATTCGGCCTTGTCGAAGCGCGTTCCTCCCTTCGTGGTGGCGTAAAAAAAACGCCCCTCGGGGTATTTTGCCCGGAGTGCGGAAAAGCTTTCGTATACGCCCACGCATACGTCGCTCCAATAGTCGAGCCCGGCGCGCTTTAGCTTGGCGCTGTCGAGCTTAAAGCCGAGCGGCTCGATAAGATGCAGCCGCGCGCCCGTAACGGCGCATTGCCTCGCGACGTTGCCGGTATTTTGCGGAATCTCCGGCTCGAAGAGCACGATATTGAAGCGATCAGTCCACATGCGGCTTTAGAAGATAAAGGATGTTTACGGCGTGGTCGCCAACGCGCTCGATGTCCGTTAAAAGGTCGGTGAAGATCATGCTTGAGCGAGCGTCGCACTTTCCGGCGTTTAGGCGCTGGATATGATTATCGCGGAAATTTTCCTCGTTTATATTGAGCGTTTCTTCGGAGGCCTCGATTTCCGGCAATATCGAAAAATCACGCCTGAAATACGCGTCTACGCAGGCGTTGAACTGGCTGGAGCATTGCTCCATCATCGTTTTCGCCTCTTGCATGGCGTCTTCTGTGAATACCAGCTTGTGTTCGAGTATGATTTGGACGTATTCCATGATATTTTCGGCATGGTCGCCGACGCGTTCGAGGTCGGTACAGAAGTGGAACATCTCGCCGATAATCTTTCTGTCCGCTTCGGAGGCGACGCTGCCCGCCGCCTGCGCCAAATAGGGCGTGATATTGTGATTGAGGAAGTTTATCAGCTTTTCGCGTTCGGGAACGCGCGCGAGCCTTTCGGCGGAACGCGTTTGGAAGGCCTCGAAAGAGGCGGCAAGGTTTTTCCGCACGAGCTCGGCCATGCGCTCCAGTTCCCGTGTGAGCTGCGCAACGACGAGCGTGGGCTGTGTGAAGAGGCGCGGGTCTATATACTTCAGGCGCATCTCTTCGTGCGGCTCTTCGCGTTCGGGTACGAGCCTTTCCACGAGCCGGACGATACTGTCGCCAAACGGGAAGAGCACAGTAGTATTGACGATATTGAAAACCGTGTGCATCGCGGCGATTTCCCACGCGCCGTCGCGCCCGGGCATAAGGGACTGGATGAGCGCCGGTATATCGATGATTGCCGAAATAATAAGGAAGAAGCTGGCCTCGAATATTTTCATGATAAGATGCATCACGGCGGTACGGCGGGCGTTGGTATTTGTGCCGATAGACGCGAGGAGCGCCGTTACGCAGGTACCGATATTCATGCCCAGAACCAGCGGGAAAGCGGAATGGGCATTTACGAGCCCCTCCAGCGCCATGACCTGTAATATGCCTATAGAAGCCGACGAGGACTGTATGACGGCCGTAACGAGCGTCCCGACCAATACGCCTACGACCGGGGTTTCGAAGCTCGTCATGAACGCGCGCAGCTCCGGCATTTCGGCGAGCGGCTTCATGGAGTCGGACATGATTTGCATGCCCACGAAGAGGATTCCGAAGCCGGCGACGATCAGCCCCCAGCGGTTGACTGTGCGATTCGTCAGGAATATGAGCATGATAACGCCGGCGAGCAGTATGATTGGAGCGATTTTTGTGAGCTGGAAAGCGATAATAAGACCCGTGACCGTCGTACCGATATTGGCGCCCATTATGACGCCGATAGCCTGATTGAGCGTCATGAGCCCGGCGTTTACGAACCCGACGACCATAACGCTCGTTGCGCTGGAGGATTGGATGATTGCCGTTATCCCCGTTCCAGCTAAAACACCGGTAATACGCCTGTTTGTGAGCACGGAGAGCCAGTGGCGCAGCCTTTCGCCGGCGGCTAGCTCGAAGCCCTTGCTCATAAGGTTCATGCCATAGAGAAAAAGCCCAAGCCCTCCGGCAAGCATAAAGTATTGATAAATGTCCAAACGGTCAGCCTCCCAAAACCCGTCCTACACAAGCGCGTTATCATCGGCAAAAACCGACGCAAACAGCATTGAATCAATTGTACAGGCATAGGGCGCTTACGTCAAGGAGGCGCGACTCCCCATTAAAGTAAAATAATGGTAACAAATGGCTGGCCAGAAAATAAAAACCTGCCGGATAGTAAAAAACGGCCTAAAATAAAAAACGGCCTAAAATAAAAATCGACCGAACAACAAAAAATCGGCCGGTCACCACTCCGGCCGAATTTGTTTTCCCCAAGCGAACTGCTGACATTCGATAAGGGGCTGTTGCTTACACATAGTATATCGTCATTTTAGGCAAAAAATCATCTCATAAACATAACAAAAGAATCACAGTTTGTTAAACAAATCGTAATAATTATTTTAAACATAGCCGCATATAATGACGGAATGTTTACGGGGCGGGTTTTACGGCGCGAAAGGCCGGCGCTACGACATAAATTGCTCGATTTCGTCCGGTTCCAGCTCGTGAAGGGCGAGGTTTACGCCCTTGGCTATCAGCGAGGCGAGGTCGGAGACGATCACGTCGATCTCCTTGGGCGTGACGACCAGCGGCCCGATTTTTTCGGAGACGACCTCGTCTACGAGCGACAGCAGCTTCTCCTCTTCTTCTTCGTCCTTCAGGCCGCCATTGCGCTGAATAAGAAGCGATACGGCGTCGCGCGAGAGCGTCGAAGCGTGTACGACTAGCGGTACGCCCACGGCGAGTACGGGCACGCCCAGCGTCTCCTCGTTTAGCCCGGCGCGCTTTCCGCCGAGCCCGCTGCCGGGGTGGATGCCCGTATCGGCAAGCTGGATACTCGTGCCTAGCCGTTCTGTGGAGCGCGAGGCGAGGGCGTCTATAGCGATTACTAGGCGCGGCCGGATCCGCTTTGCGATACTTTGTACCATCTCGCCCGTTTCCATACCCGTTACGCCCAATACGCCGGGCGCAAAGGCGCAAACAGGCCGCATGCGCGAGTTCGCCTGCTCCGGCATGAATTCATACAGATGCCGAGTAACCAACGTTTTTTCGACGACCTTCGGCCCGAGTGAATCCGCCGTAACGGCGCGATTGCCAAGACCGACGACCATAACGGCATCGACGCGCTTCACGCTCTTTTTTTCGAGGATAGACCGTATCGCACTGGAGAGCTCGCCGGCGACGCGCGAAAATACGTCCGTATCGCGTTCCATGAGCCTTGGCGCGTCGAGCGTTATGTATTCGCCGACAGGCTTGCCGAGCGCTAAAGCGCCCTGTTCCGTATCGATAAATACGCGCGTGACGGAAACAATGGAATCCTCCGATACCTGATGCCGCACGCCGGAAGCTTCCGGGGCGAAATCCCGCGCTTCAGCCGCGAGATCCGTTCTGATACTTCGCATAACGCTACAATGCCACCGCGACGGAGGATTTATACTATAAAATATTGTAAAAATGCTGTAAAAGATGTTGACTTTATATGGAGTGATAATATTAAATATAGCTATAATGTCGTTGTTATCCGTATACGACAGTCATCGGAGGAGCGCCATGAATAAATTCGGATATCACGGCCAAGTATTGCATGTGGATTTGACAAACCGCGCGTTCAAGGCGGAATCGATGGGAGCAGAATGGTACCGCGCATACGCCGGCGGGGCGCTGATGGGCGGGTATTTTTTATTGCGCGACACGAAAAAAGGCGTAGATGCGTTCTCGCAAGAAAATCCGCTCGTTTTTGCTTCGGGCGTTATCGCCGGATACGATGCGCCCGCCTTGGCGCAATTCAGCGTAATCACGCGATCGCCCGCGCTAGGCGAAATGGCAATGGCGCAATGTGAAGGCGAATTCGGACGCTTTTTGAAGGCCTCGGGCTATGACGCCGTCGTCTTTCGCGGCAAGGCGGAAAAACCGACTGGCCTCCTTATCGAGGACGGCGTTCCCCGTTTCGTCGAAGCAGGCTGGGTATGGGGGAATTCCGCGCTCGAAAGCGCAAACCTTTTCGCGAGAGCGTATGGCTTGCGCCGCGAGGCTATTGTTTCCGTCGGCCAAGCGGGAGAAAACCGCGTGTACTTTGCGGGTATCGTATCCGGAGCGGGCAATCAGGCCTCGCGCATGGGCGTCGGCGCCGTCATGGGCAGCAAAAATCTGAAGTCGTTTATGCTGCGCGGAGGCTCGCGCCCGAAGGCGTACGATCCCGAAAAGCTAATCGGCATCAGTGCGGCGTTCTCCGGAGCTGCGCTCGAGCGGGCGCTCTATGCCTCGCCTTCGACCTCTCAAGCGAGCGATTCGCGGAGCATTATGGAACGCATTCTCGATCAATACCGCAGCGAATGCGCGTGTCCGAGCTGTCCTTTTGGCTGCGTTCACCATATCGGCTCCAAAGAAGCCCCGCTAGCGGCTACGAGCGTAAACAGATGGCGCGCCAAAAGCCTTGCTCGTGACCCGAACCCCGATATATGGCTCCAGGCAAACGCGCTTTGCAACAGCTACGGCCTCGATCCGGCGGATACGCGCCAAGCGCTGCGCTTCGCGTTCGAATGCGCCGAAGCAAGGCTCGTAGAGGCCGATGTGGAGGGGTTTACAATGGGCGATTACGCGTCGGTTTTGCCGCTAATAACGCTTATTGCGGAGCGTAGAGGCATAGGCGGCGTATTTGCCGACGGCGCTTTAGGCGCGGCGGAATACATAGGCGGCGAGGCCGTTTCGATCGCCAAGCGGATCATTAATAGGGGAGAACCGCAAGCCGCCGCCGTACGCGAGGATACCGCGTTCGCGCTGGACGCGCTGAGCCTTTGCCCCTATGCGTCGTATTCGCGCGATTTAGGGCCGGAGTATGTGCGCGAAATCCTCTTTGCTATCACGGGCTGGGAAACGACTGTGGACGATTTTAACCGCTGGCGGATGCGAAGAGAGCGTCTTCGGGCGCTCTTCGCGCTGCGGGAGAATTAAGAGCGCGCGGAAAAGCGCGGCGCTCAGAGCGCAAAACGTATTTATGCTTGCATACGGGCCGCGTTTCCGCTATAATA
>DBDD01000066.1:7415-15928 GCA_002293365.1 Christensenella sp. UBA941
TCGAGTCCAGTACAGACCACCACGGAAAAACCCCGTCTTATGATGGGGTTTTTATTGCTTAATATGTAATTATTATACACTCATTCAACATGTAGGCGGTTTTCTTTACCGCGAACGCAATATGTGCCGCAATATGCAGTGATTCGCAAAGCAGATAAAAACGCTGGATTTCGCGGCATTTTCTATTGATTTATCTAAAATGCCGTGGTATTATATGGGTGTTAATTTATTAGCCCGACGCATAAAATACTCAAAAAGCGACGATTGAAAAGGAGTATTAATGGCGGGCAAAATTATTTTATTTACTAATAAACGTAAAGGGGCGCTGCAAATGATGAATTATTCCACAGATGCTACGTACGATCTAATTAGCATCCCGCTCGACAATTCGGTAGTGGACGAGAGCAATACTTCGCGCAAGTATTCGCAAGTAAATCCATATACCAAAGAAGACGAAAAAGAAATGGCCAAGAAGCTCAATGCGCTCTTAGAGAGCCTGGAAAAATAAGTATCTATTATAATTATACAGGAGTATAGTGGTGCCGGATAATCAACAAAAGCAAAATCAGAGCAATGAGAATGAGCTTGGAAATGAAATCGCAATACAATATTCGTATACATTGTATGATGCAATTATTAAACTAAGAGAGCGTGGTAATCTGCTACAAGCATATATCTCGGATTGGGAAGTGCTCAAGGCCGAATTCCTTGGGCATTACAATCGCGACCATGCCGCCGCCAGAAGCGATTATGATACGCTTTTACTAGATTCGCATAAACTTGCAGCCTTGTCGATTCTTGCTGTGAAGAAATCCAAGCCATTGCTGCGTTGGGATGGCTTTGCTTGGAAAAGGGAGAACAGACTAAACGATGTTGTCGCTATTTTGCTGGCCGCGGATATCATGCGTAATTACCGCGATTATGATTTTAAGGCTTGTAGCTCTCGATACAATGAAGATGTTACAGGAACCAGCCATACCAACGCCGTTACTGAGTTTTTATCACGCTTTCCGTTTCCCAATTCTGTTACGCCCGACAGAATCTCACCGCTAGACCGGCTCATTTTAGTATTGAATGATTTGGACATGCAACGGGAGCCGATAATACATACGATTAGGCATCTGGCCTATGATTGCTATCTGCTGGACGCTTATCACAGGGGGCTGCTGGGACATTTTTTATTAGCGTCTTCATAAGCATTAGAAGCGGCCCTCCACTAATAGGGCCGCTTCAAGCTATCGAATACTATCCTGTTAAAGGTATATTTCGTATTGTGCGTTAGGCCGCAAGAGGCAGGATCAATGATATCCTACTCTTCGCCGTTCAATTAGAGCCGCTATCGCCTTATTCCGCCGCTCCTCCGAGGTATACGAATTCGAAGCGCGGGATGAAGCCGTCGGTGCATATTGAGCTTTGCGCCATTGCGGAATGCATAGTGCCGATAAGAAAGTCGCCTTCCTCCATCCACTTGGTTGCCGTCAAGGAGGGAAACAACGCAACTCATGGTAGTCCTCCAAAAATAAAGTGTATCCGGATATCCTGCTTGAGCTCGCGTTTATGCTATCACATTAGGAGGCGGCTTTTTTGGGCTGTGTTTTGGCGATATTACGCCGTGAAAAAAGAACTTACGTCCAGCGCGGAGCAATACGCAAAAACCCCTGAATCACAAGCGATTCTGGGGTTTTTACAAATAGAAGGCTTGGTCACGCGCCCCTTACTCCGCGTTCACGGCAACAGGCTCAAGCTTAACACCCGCGGCCGCGCCCGTCTTGAACGTATACTTCGCGGGTTTCATCCTAATACGATTCGCGTCGGATATGAAGCGGCCGCTCAGCTCCAAAGTATACTCCGTATTGGGTGCTAGGCCGCCAAGCGGCAGTATCATCGCCTTGCCGGTAATATCCCACTCCTCGCCCGTGATCTTTTCGCCGTTGAGCGTAATATCGCCAAACGAGAACATCACTTCGCTGAAGTTAAACGTGATACTCGGCACGCCGCCCGCGATTTCCGAGGAAACGCTCTCTATGAAAGGAATCTGATCGGTGGGGGCGGAGCCCGTGGTTGAAAATTCGTAGCGCGTATAGACCCAGTTTTCGTTTTCGACATGCGCGTTGCCTTTGCCAACGTCCTCCGTATAGAGCAGATCGAGCTGCAATTCGTACTCCGTGCCCGGCTTTAGGGTGGGCAGTGTGACGACGGCGGTGCGCTTTCCGGACAGGCGGAATTTCACTTCTTCGCCGTTTAAATGTGCGACGTTCCCGTCGGCTTTTACGTCGCGGTCGAACCGGAGCCGAAGGGTTTTTGTTTTTGGATTGATCGAAGAAGCGGCCGGCTCAACTTTGTTTACCTTTGGTATCGGAGGCTCGACCGCTTTGAACGGCACGAAGACGGATTTCGTTACGGGCGGTATCTCGGCGCCCGCTTCGCTTTTGAAGCCGGAGAACGTCACGTTATAAGCCGTCTGCGGCTTCCAGTCCGTAATAGTGCAATCGTAGCTTGTCATATCGAAGGTGTTGCCGGTACGGGGAATAAACTCGGCCTTTGCGCCGTTGTCTATAATAACAATTCCGGACTCCGACAGTACTGGATGCGAAAATGTAAAGCGCAGGTTAAGCTCTTCGGTTACATTCGCGCCCTCATAACCCGCGCGCCACAGCTCGAGTGGCTCTAATATTACCGGAGCGGCGGCGGACGGGCCATCTATTGGAGTGTATTCGACCGTCGGCGGCGGGAGGCTTTGCGCTCCTTCTATGGGCGTGTATTCGACCGTTGGCGGGGGCAGAGAGGGTACTGAAGCCGCAATAGCGGCGCTTGCCAAGCCGGTTAAAGCCATGAGCAGCGTCAGCCCTAAAGCTAGCCATTTCTGAGCGTATCTTTTCATTTAATACCATCCTTATCCAATGTTTTTAGAAAGAATTTCGATATAGTTAATACTACCGCGATAATATCTAGTTATCAAACCAAGGATATATATAATTATTTCTTTTTTTGTCGATTTGTGTAGATATCGTTGACAAAGATTTGATATAATTATACGCGTCGCATTTGTTGTCAAGAAATATCCCGCCGATGGCGTTAAAATTTCATCAAGGGTGTGAAAACGATGGAACACGCGAGCTGCTGCGAAACTTTGCTCGCCGCACGGCGCATGAAAGAGTATATCGACGCGCACATCCGGGAGCCGATTACGGCCAAGTCGCTCTCGGACGCCGCCGGTTACTCGCAATATCATGCGGCGCGGCTGTTTAAACGGTATTACGGCCAAATGCCGTTCGAATACATCCGCGAGCGCCGGCTTATCCACGCCGCGCAGGCGCTTCGGAGCGGAGGACACAGGGTCTTGGACGTCGCGCTCGATTTCGTGTTTGACAGCCACGAGGGCTTTACACGGGCGTTTTCGAACGCTTTCGGCATCGCGCCGAAACGCTTCGCATCGACGCCGGAGCCGGGCGGCTGGATCATTCCGTTCCGCGTTTTTAACCGCCAAAAAGCAAGTGTGGAGGAAATGATGATGATAGACAAAACGGCGATCATATTTACGCAAATCGTGGAGCGTCCGGCGCGCAAGCTCATGCTTAGGCGCGCGAAGGCCGCCGAGGACTACTTTGCCTACTGCGAGGAATTCGGCTGCGCGGAAGGTAATACGGGCGTGTCAATCCCATGGGAAACGGTCAGCCGTATTAAAGAGGCTTTATACGAGCCCGTCGGCTTGTGGCTGCCGGACAACATGCGCCCGGAGGGAACCGGGACGTACGCGCATGGGGTCGAGCTGCCGGCGGATTACGCGGGCGCTGTACCGGAGGGCTTCGAGCTGATCGGCCTACCGCCGTGCAAGATGCTGGTATTCCAGGGAGAACCGTATCTCGAAGAGAATTTTGGCGAGGCGATAGGCGCGATGTGGGAGCGTATAGAAAAGTTCAACCCGGAGGTTTACGGCTACGCATACGCCGACGAGCTTGCGCCGCGCATGCAGCTCGCCCCGATGGGCTGGCGCGGATATATCGAGATGCGCCCTATAAAAGAGAAAAAGTGACGAAAACTATTGTCGGATAGCGTCGAATTCGTTATACTCATTCCAAGAATATGGTTGCGGCCGGGCCAGAGCGCCTGGCCGCGAATAGGCGAAGGAGTGAGCGAATATGGACGCAACGCGCAAGAGCGTTCTTCTAGTGGACGACAATCTGGCAAGCCTGACGCTGGGCAAGGAATTGCTGAAGCCGCGCTATACGGTTTACTCCGCGCCTTCGGCGGAGAGGATGTTTTACATCCTAAAAAAGCTCGTGCCCGACGTGATTTTACTGGATATCGACATGCCAGATATGAACGGCTACGAGGCGATACAGATATTAAAAGCTACCCGGCGCTACGCGGAAATCCCCGTCGTGTTCCTTACGTCTAAATACGAGGTCGAGAGCGAAACGAAGGGCTTCGACCTGGGCGCGTCGGACTATATTATCAAGCCGTTCGCGGCCCCGGTGCTTATCAAGCGCATCGAAAACCAAATATTAATCGCCGCGCAGCAGCAGCTGATCAAGCGGCACGCGGGTGACCTGTCCTCCCTCGTAAGCATAAAGGACGCGCAAGTACACGACCTGCAAAACGCCGCCTTCACGACTCTGGCAAATTTGGTGGAGCTGCGCGATAAATATACCGTCGGCCATGTAATGCGCATAAAGCTATACTTTAACGCGCTTGTTGAAGAGCTTTTCAGGCAGGATGTTTACACCGAAGAGATTTCCCAATGGAATTTGGACGTAATAGCGCCCTCCGTGCTATTATACGATATCGGAAAAATAGCGATCCCCGACAATGTTTTAAACAAACCCGGCAAGCTGGATCCGCGCGAAACCGAGATAATGAGAACGCATGTTGAGCTCGGCGTAGACGCGTTAACAAGAGCTATGAGCGAGACTTCCGAGAACGAGTTTTTGCGCCACGCACAGAATATTGTCGCCTGTCACCATGAAAATTGGGACGGCAAAGGCTACCCTAGAGGCCTTCGGGGCGAAAGAATACCGCTCGAAGCGCGTTTGGTTGCGATAGCCTCCGTATACGACGCGCTTATATCATGGCGGCCGTATAGGAGCGCATATTCGCACTCGGAAGCCTTGCAGATAATCAAAGAGGGCGCGTGGACGCAATTCGACCCGGATTTGGTCGAGGTTTTCCTCGCCGTGGAGTATATATTCCAAAGGATAACGAACGAGTACGCGCCCGAAAGGCCACAGGGAGAAATATTGCGCTAAGACGTATTTGGGCGTGGGAGGATCGTTTTCGCCGCCGGCGATAAGCCGGCGCTATGAATCTCGCCTACAGTCGCCTCCGCCCCCAATTTTATCAGCCCGTCCAGAAGTTCGGCCTCGCCGAGCTGTCCAAGCATGTGCAGCTCGCCGTCGACGATAGCAAGCACGTTATACGCACCGGGCGCGAAGAGCCGTATTGCGTCGCGCGCGTACATATCGTCTGGTATGGCCAGAAGTCTCGCCCCCATACCGCCCTTCACGGCGGTTTTTTTACGTTCGGAGCGGCGAAGCGCGTAAAAGGCCGTCTTGCGCTCGCGCTGCGCAGAGAGGATCAAGAACGGGCCAAGCACAAGAAACTGCGAAAACTGTCCGCGTATAAGCAAGAACGACCCGCCTAGAAGCGCCGCGGCGCCCAGTATGAAGCCGGTAAGCGCCATGAAACGCCTCACGGCGCTTTCGCTGAAAAAGCACAGCAAAAGCGCCGTAAGCATGCGTCCGCCGTCGAGCGGATGCGCGGGGATGAGGTTTGAAACGGCGAGCAACAGGCTCGTCGCACAAAATGGGGCGAGCGCGCCGCCTAGCGAGGGAAAGATATCCGCAACGAGCGCGGTTGCGGCGGCTAAGATAACGCTTGCGGCCGGGCCGGCGGCTGATATCGCTAGCTCGGCGCGCGGTTCAAGTTTTTCTACGAGGCGAAGCTCGCCGCCGAACGGCGTAAGCCGCAGCGCGCTTATTTCATAGCCGAAGGAGCGAGCAAAGGCTATGTGCGCGTATTCATGTACGGCGAGCGACCATAAGAGCGAAAGCGCAAGGGCCGTATCGCCCAGGACGAGCATAGCCGCGAACGCGACGGGCGTAAGCGGATGGACGACGACGGGCGTGGAGCCGATGCGAAACGTCATATTAGCCCTTTGCCGCCTCGTAGAGCGCTAAAGGGTCTTGGGGCGCTCCATTGACTCTGGCCTCGAAGTAGAGCGAGTCGCCGGCGGATTTTCCGAGTATATCGCCGCTCTTGAGTGGCTGGCCCTGTTCGACGGCCACCTCCGCGAGGCCGTATAAGAAAGTTTCAAGGCCTGCCGCGTGTCTAAGACGTACATACTGGCCCCGCGCTTCGTCGGTACCGAGCGCTTCCACAACGCCGTCCGCGCAAGCTACGCCCGAAGCGCCTTGCGTACACGCAAACAGTACGCCGTTCGAGCCGTTTTCGCCAAACTGCTCGCGTACTTCGCCCTGTACGGGTAGCGTAACCTCCATAGCGCCGAATACCATCGCCGTGCCATCGTCGGCAACCGCGTCGCCGTCTACGAATTTTAGCTTGCCGATCGTTTCGTCGACGTCTATCTCGGTTGTAATTGCCTGGCGCACATCCTGGGCCAATTGAACCGTCGCGGGAGTGTTGATGAGCCGAAGGCCGAGAGCCATGACGCATACCGCCGCGCATACGCCCAGCTTGATCATAAGCGCCGTCGACTTGCGGTCGTTCTCCACGTCGTCATAGTCGCGCTTTCGGTTTCCCCAAGATTCTGCGGACTTTTGGGGAGCCCCTTTCGTCGCGCCCCCTATTGTTTGGCGGGCATACGATCTTTGCGGCTGCGCGGGAGCCGTATTCCTCCACGGCGAGACGATTTGCGCCCTTGGCGGCCCCATTTCCAGCCGAATAAGCTTTGGTTCGTGGCTTTTAGAGACGAATCCGTCCACCTGGATCTTCGGTATGTTCGTTGTATCGGGCATGAAAAAACCCCTCCCATAACCTAGATGTAGAATTATACGGGGAGGGGGGCGTAGGTATGCGGTATTATTCGCTCACTCCAAGTCTATAGCCGTATTCGTCATACGCATATGCCGCTTTTGAGGCCTGCGCATGGCTACGTTTAGCACGATGCCAAACGCGATCATATTCGTCAAAAGGCTCGAGCCCCCGTAGCTCATGAGCGGCAGCGGGATACCCGTAACAGGCAAAAGGTTCATAGTCATCGATATATTTTCGAAGATATGGAAACCCATCATCCCCACGACGCCGGTTATCAGGAACGAGCCGAAGCTGTCCTTCGCCTTCGCGGCCAGATACAGGCAGCGAATCAGCAATAGGAAGTAGGCGAGCATAATTGCGCAGCCGCCGATAAAGCCTATGGCCTCGACAATAGTAGCGAAAATGAAATCGGTATGATCCTCAGGAACCAAGTTTAGCTGCGCCATCGCCCCCGGGACGAAGATACCCTTGCCCGTAAGCCCGCCGGAACCAATCGCCGTGCCAGCCTGATCGAGATGGTACGCCTCCCGCTGCGTATCCTGCGCAAGCCCGAGAAACACGTCGATGCGGTTCTTTTGCCAATCCTCCATGACGAAAAAGTACATGACCGGCAGCGCCGCGAGGCCAGCGCCCAGCAATACGAGCCACTTCTTCCAGCTAAGCTTCGCGGCGAACAGTATGCTCGCCACGATTACGACGTATACGAAAGCCGTACCCCAGTCGGGCTGGAGCATGACGAGGATAAGAGGAGGAAAGGCGTACGCGAGGATGTGGAAGAGGTCGCGGAAGGTCTTTATGCCGCCGTCGCGGTCGTGCGCCTCGGCGGCGAGCTTCGCGCTCATGATGATGAGCGTGATTTTGCAGACCTCGGAGGGCTGAAAGCGCCGGTCGCCAAACGCAAACCAGCCTTGGACGCCTCGCGAGGCCTTCGCGATGATGAAAAGCAGCGCCAAAAGCGCGAGATTTATTATGTAAATGAGCTTCGAAAGGTCGCGCAAGGAATGGTAGTCCATAAACAGAATGACGACCATCGCCGCGAGCCCTACGCCAAAGAAAATCAATTGCAATAATACAAGCTCGAAATCGATACGCGCGAAATAGTCCAAAAGCGTAACTTCCTCGCCGGTAAAGGGCTCCGCCTGCGTATTCGCAATGAAAACAAGCGAACACGCCATCAGGACTATGATCAACGCAAAAAGCGGCCAATCGAAGTTTTTCCAAAGTTTTTTATCTATAAGCGACATTTATCCTATTATACTTTTAACCTTTCGTGCCATATTGACGCCCAGCGCCTTATGCCCTTCGAGCGGGATATGCAGGCAGTCGATCGGGTCGGGCTGCGCGAAGTCGCCCGCGTTCAGGTATGGACAGCCTATATCGTGCGCGTATTCGGCGAACCAGTGGTTGAAGTGCCGCGAACGGATTACGCAGTCCTGCTCGAACATTTCGCCGAACCATGTGGTAAGTATGCCGGGGCCGACTTGGATCGGCGCGACAAGCAGCGCCTTCGGCGCGCGCTC
>DBDD01000172.1 GCA_002293365.1 Christensenella sp. UBA941
GATTCCCCCCCCTCGGCTGTGCTTCCGGGCGCGTCCGCGAGCGCGCCGCCGACGCCCACCGCTACTATATCGCTGCCGCCGGCCGTCGATACGACCCAGTACGACGCATATTCCTCCGCGCGCAGACAGATTACGCGCAATTATTCCGAATACGTCGGCAACTATAATAGAACCTTCGGCGACGAGGACAATATAGCTCTACCCTCGGAGGACAAAAGCGACCCATATATTAATATCAGCGTGCCCATGCTAATCGACGCGGACAGGGGCGTGCTAGAAGAAATTTTGAGCAAGCCGCTCGAATTCGCGTCCGGCGGGGACGCGCTAAGCGCCGCGTACAGAAGGCTGTATGCTTCGTTAAAGCCGTTTGAGGCTGCGTACAAAGCCGCGCAGCAATACTATCTCGACGGCGACGCGCAAGAAGATTCCTTTGCCCGCGCCGGGGAATTACACACGGCGATGATATCGGCTTCAAGAGAATATTCCGCCGCGCTCGAAGAGTTTTCCGCTCAAATGCGCGCGCTGGATAAACTGCGCCGCGAGGAAAGGCTCAACGCGCTTAAAGACAGGGGGCGTCCGGTACGCTACCAGGTCGAAGGCATGCTTGCCTATGGCGACGACGTCGAAGTATTCCTAAGCGCCTACGGCGACGCGCCGTACCACGAAGCCGACGCGGCGGCCTTTAGGGCGCTGTACGATAAATTCGCGCCGTTCGCCGAGGCCGTCGCCGCGTTTACAGAAGAGGATTTAGTAAACGACGGTTTCAACGATGAATTTACGCACATGTTCCCGAATTTCTTCGCGGCCGCGATAAAAGCCCGCGTAATTGCCAAAAACGCGCTGACCATCATGGAGGCGCGCGACATGGACGCGGAGCTTGAGCCTTCGCCGCCCGAAATCGACAATGTGGGCATGGATCCGGCTATGGCCGTATCGAGCTTCGAAGAAAACCTTTCGACCGCGAGCAAGCTATATAACGCGTTTACGGCGGAGAGGGGCTAGTCTGTATTTACCTGGTCGGATGTACGCCTTCTGATGAGTACCAAATAGTTTACTTCGATAGGATTATCAAAATCATAGCCAACCTCGATCATTCGATTTATCGAGGCGCGGTTGGCTTCTTCTATCGACTCTCCGCCTAGAAAATTGACGACGCCTCCATAACGCTACAATACCAGTGCGGCGCCCGCGCCCGCTTCAAACAGCCGCCTTTTTATAGGACGCTTCCAGTATAAAATCGCGTAGCCAATACAAAGCGCTCCGCCTATCAGCATGGCGCGTTCGCCGCCAAGCGCGCACAGCACGGCGGCAAACGCAAGATTCCGGTTGGACC
Source organism: Christensenella sp. UBA941 (assembly GCA_002293365.1). Classification (GTDB taxonomy): domain Bacteria; phylum Bacillota; class Clostridia; order Christensenellales; family UBA941; genus UBA941. Next base: position 1,334 of record DBDD01000172.1, read on the forward strand.
ATTCCTCGCTTAACGCTATGCCCAGAAGGAAAGCTAAAAACATGAAAAAACGATCGGGATATATTTGTCCCATTAAAGAATCGGACCATCCGGGATAGAAAGTAATTAGCAGGCAAAACGCAACCGAGATAAGACATGAAACGCCGCGCTTTCGCAGAAAGAAATAGGCTAGGCAAACTATAGCCAGAAAAGCGGCCGCCTCCAAAACACCCAAAACAATTTCGCCGGGGGCTATCCAGGCAAGCGGAGAGAAAACATACCAAATGGGATAAAAGTGAAATTCAAAATAGTTGACGGGCGCTTGAAATTCCGCGGGAAAGACCAGCGCTTCATATTGTTCAACCGGCATCATGAGAACGCCTGTTTCAAACATATAGTCGTAGAGGGCCGCATGATTTTGTGAAAGCGGCGCTCCTGTAGCCGATATGTTTTCGAGCAGCTCGCTGAATATGCTGGTATCTCCCATTCTATGTGAATAATAAATGTTGAAGTACGACAAGAAAATTAAGAGCGCTGCAAATACCGCGGCGACAATAATTTTTTCCTTTTTAGAGAGCGTATGGCCGCTCTTCAACTTTTTCTTCTTGCCCGCGCTCTTTTTTCTTCCGATCATTATCATGAGCCTCCCAGCCTTGCCAAAACGGTGGATTCTAGTTGACGGGCCGTTTATAACAAACCCATGCTCAAGGTTATATCGTCGCTCTGAGCGACGAAAAATCCTTTATGGCTTTCCATCCGATCTTTATGATTTTTTTAATGTTTATGCTGTTTACGCCTCCTTGCCGGGGGCGGAAAGTAATGGGCCAGTATTTTATATTCTTTTTGTTTTTGTGGTACAGTACCGTCAATAAGACGTTAGATAAATTATGATTTTCCGGAATATTGGGAAGCAGCTCTGAAAGCGTACCGGCGGACATCAGCCGGAACGGCGTATTGGCGTCTTGTATCCATATGCCGAATTGTAAAAACAATACTATGCGCAGCGTCTTCGTGACGATGATCCTAGAAAGGCCGTCTTGCCTGCCCTTGCGGAAGCCGATTTGGATATCATGGCTTTCGCGGCATTCCCAAAATTGCCAAAACTCCGCCGGGAGCGTCTGTCCGTCGCTATCGGTTTGAAAAACATAGTCCGCGTCGTTCTCAAGCGCGTAACGGTATCCATAGAGTATCGAAGCGCCATGCCCGCTATTGCTTTTTGTTATAAATTCCATCTGAGGCAATTCTCTTTGTAAGCACGCAAGTTTTTCGCTTGTGCCGTCCTTGCTTCCGTCGTCAATAATCACGACGCGGCTTTGCTTATTTGTCTTTTCAACCGCATCATGCCATTCGCGCGCAACCGCTTCAATATTTTCTTCTTCATTATATGCCGGGATAATTATAAACAATCTATCCATAATGACGGTAATACCTTTGCGCGGAAAACGCCCCTTCTATTTATTAAAAGTAATTCGCTTGTTTATAATGAACTGTATCAAGGCTACGATAAATATAGTGAAGCATTTGACCGCGATAACAGGCAGCAGCAAAGCGCCGCCCGCCCAAAGCAGGCCTTGAGACAGAGCAAGGCCTCCCAAGCCCGTCGCGTAAAAGGACAACGCCCGGAATAAAACTCTGTCGGTTTTCTTGAAATTGAACTTGCGATTGAGAATGAAGCTCATCGCGATTCCGGCATGTACGCTTATTGCATTCGCCAAATACTCGTTCATGCCCGCTCGCGAAAACAATAAAGTGAATATCAGGAAATCGAGCAGAGCGCTGCTTCCACCAATAATTCCGTATAACCCTATCTGGCGTATAAAGTCTTTGTCCAGCTTCACCTTGTCGCCTCCCTACTCGTCAAAACCGGTCGTACGGCGCAATAAAGGATTCGCGCTCTACTAATTTCTACACCTTCGGGGCACACGCATTTTCTATTTTCTATCAGGCGGTTCAGCCGGCGGGTCGCAAACTTTATCGATATAGAGAACGCCGTCGAGATGATCCAGTTCGTGGCAAAACGCGCGCGCTAAAAGATCTTCGCCCGTATACTCCTGCCAGTCGCCTTTGCGCGTCTGTGCCCGTACGGTCACCTTTTTGGGGCGCGCAACGTATTCGGAACGCTCCGGAACGCTCAAGCAACCCTCCGAATCGACTATTTCGCCCTCAGAGCTGATTATTTCGGGGTTTATGAGCTCGATTACGCCCTCGCCAACGTCGATTACGACGACTCTTTTTAATATGCCAACCTGTACAGCCGCGAGCCCGGCGCCGTCGGCCTCGTGCAGCGTATCCGCCATATCGTCCAATAAAACGAGCAGGCGCCGGTTTATTTCCATCACCGGCTTGGATTTTTTCCGCAGCGTCGGATCTTTTTCTAGCAATATCTTGCGCAGAGCCAATTCTTTTCGTCCTTTCGGGGTTGCATTTACTATCTCAGCAATTATACCAGAGAGCCTAGCCTCTTGCCAAGCAAATCGACGTTAAACACGCCGCGCTGCGGCGCGTAGACAAACAACAGCCATATCGGCCCGCCGTATCCGCCGCCTAAAACATCGTATTCGAAGCGCTCCAGCCGCGCAAACCGGCCATACGGCTTGGGCAGCTCGGGGCAGACGGCAAGCACGGCTTGCTCTAGCGCGCCTTTGGCAATTCCGGCAATTTTCGCCTCCATTTCCGGTAAAAAACCGGGCAACGACGAGCGCTTTTCAAAGCGGAGGAAATCGAATTTCATGCATTCGAGCAATTCGGGGGACAATATCCCAACTTCCTTCGCGAATTCATGTAACATAAAAAGCGCGTCCTGCGGGTTGTTACCAACATTACGCCAGTTTCGCCCCAGCGCCGAAAAAAGCGCGAACGGCGACGGAAATCGCTTTAGAAGGTATGCCGCCGTCCGGTCGAAGCGCCCGTTCCATACGCGCGAAAACGCCTGCTCGGTTTGCCCTAGCAGCACGACCTCGCTGGCCGAAAGCGCATCCGTCTTTAGCGCGGCATAGGGCGGCGCGTCATCGTATTCGACGCCCAATTCGACTGCGCGCTCTCTAAGGCGGCTGCCCGGCAGCAGCTTCAAAAAGCCGAATTGCAACGCGTCCGGGCGCAGCGCAAACGTTTCGTCGAAGCTTTGGCCGAAGCGCTCTAAGCTCTCATGCGGCAAGCACGCGATCAAATCCACGTGGATGTGAATATTGCCGAGCGCCATGAGCCGCCGGATTGCCGTAAAAATCCTCTCCGTATCGCCGCCGCGCTCTATCGCTTTTAGCGTGGCCGCGTTTGTGGATTGGACGCCGATTTCGAACTGGAACAGTCCATCCGGGGCTTTCGCAAGGACAAAAAAGTCCGTGTCCGTCAACAGATGCGCCGCAATTTCGAAGTGAAAGTTGAGCTTTGTTTTCCCGTACCCCTCGATCAGCGCCGCCCAGATTGCGCGCGCTCGAACAGGATCGAAGTTAAAAGTACGGTCGAGCAGCTTGACCTGCTTTGCGCCGAGAGAGACTATACGCCCTATCTCTTTAAGAACGCGCTCTATAGGATGCGCGCGTAGCGAAACGCCCGCCGACATGCAGAAAGCGCAACGAAACGGGCATCCGCGCGAGGATTCGTAGTACGCGATACGGCCGTCCAGGCGCTCGTTTTCGTATGGAAACGGTAATTGCTCCATGGGCGTTTCGGCCTCGGGATTGCGCCGCCATTCGCCGCCTTCCCGATACCACAGACCGGGTACGCGCTCCAATTCGTCCATACCATCATTCATCGCATGTTTATCAGAAATTTTGCTTGAATTCGCGATTCGTTCCTGAAATAACGCTACAAATTCGCGAAAACCCTTCTCTCCCTCGCCCGAAATCGCGTAATCCGCGCGGGAAGCGCGCAAAAGCTCACGCGGGTCGCCCGAGCATTCCGGTCCGCCCAACAGAAGTGTTAGGTCAGGGCGCGCTTTTTTCAGCGCGGCGCATAGCCAAACGACCTCGCCCACGTTCCAAATATACGCCGAAAACCCGACGAGCGCCCTTTCCGGCGCGTTCAGCAGCGCGGCGTAGTGCTTTTCGCGCGGGGCGTTTATGTTCGATTCGTAGATCGTACAGTCGGCGCCCGGCATGTCTCGCAGCAGGCGCACCGCGAGGTTTTGGTGTATGTATTTGGCGTTCAAAGCGACGAGGACGATGTGCATATACAATACCTTTATGATATAATAATCGTACGCGCAAGGGGATTGCCCGACGGCGCGGTTGTTCCACCGAACTTCGCAAGAAGGGAGGTGATGTTTATGCCTTTACAAACATAATAATTTTCGTGATTGTTATGGTAGTATTGCTCCGTATAACGCGAAACAACCGGCCTGGCAAGTGATCGGTTGTTTCTAGCCTAAGTTACCGGGAATAACCGCACTGAACGGCAATTCCCCTTGTGCTTATAGTATACGCTATACGCACAAACCATGCAAGGGGTGAAAGAATGCCGGAACGGGATGGATTTTCTCTAAAAAGCTGCTCGCTTTGCCCAATCCGGTGCGGCGCGAACCGGTTTATTGGGCCGGGCGCGTGCCTTGCGGGGGCTCTGCCCCGCGTAGCGCTCGTGATGAAGCACCATTGGGAGGAGCCGCCTATATCCGGAACGGCTGGCTCGGGCGCGGTCTTCTTTTCGGGCTGCAATATGCGCTGCGTATTCTGCCAAAATCACGATATAAGCCAAAAATCCGCAGGAGAAGAGAAAAGCGCGGACGCTTTAGCGGATATCTTTCTCTACTTACAGCTCCAGGGCGCGCACAATATCAATCTCGTCACGCCCGCGCCGCACGTCCTAACGCTCGCCGAGGCCATTCCTCTCGCAAGAAAAAACGGCCTGACGATCCCCATCGTCTACAATACCAACGCCTTTGAACGCGTACGGGCGCTAAAGCTTCTCGACGGGCTTATAGACGTCTATTTGCCCGATATTAAGTTCTATTCGCCTCAGCTTGCCAGGCTTTGGGGCGGGCGGGAGGACTATTTCTCGTTCGCCGCGCCCGCTATAGCCGAGATGGACAGGCAGGTCGGCGCACTACAGACGGATGAAAGCGGCCTAGCGCAAAAGGGGCTTATCGTGCGGCACCTCGTTCTGCCGAATATGCGCAGCGATTCGTACGCGCTTATCAAGTGGCTGCGCAATCATATCGGCTCGAAGACGCGGCTGTCGATCATGCGGCAATATACGCCTATGCACGCCGCGCGGTTCATGCCTTCGCTGCACAGACGCGTTACAGACAGGGAGTATAAGTCCGTCGTCGATTATGCGCTTTCGCTTGGCTTTACGGATATCTTCACGCAAAAAAAGGAGGCCGCGAGCGCGGCGTTTGTGCCGGAGTTTTAGTGTGTCGGCAGTTCTTCTACGATAATTCAAGGCGGTGAGAACGTGTTTACTTTGCCACGCCACAAAGAAGTCATAATACCGCTTGAGAAATTTACCAAATACGCCTTGTCTGAAAGCGCGGATAAAGATAAGGCTATAGCATTCGAATTAGCTTTGGGATATAATATAAACAATGTGGATAAACTAATTACGAATATTAGGGACAATTTGGATAAATTCCCCGCAAAGCCAAAAGGGAACAAGGGGTTCGGACTGCTGTATGAGGTAGTAATGCTTTTGATGGGCGAGAATGGAAAATCCGCCAAAGTATTAACCGGATGGATAGATGATTCTGGAACGGGCGAAATGCGATTGGTTACCGCGCATATCGACAGCTAAACAGGAGGTTGATTATGATTAAAGAATACGATAAGGTACGATTAAAAACCGGAGAAATAGCAAGAATCGCGGAGATATTGGAGCAAGGCAAGATGTACATCGGCGAGATAATTCGCGCGGATAGACACGTTGAAATTGATCATATCGCCCATGAAGATATTTTCAGCGTCTTCGAAGAGATTGAACGTCCTCTAACGAGGGCCGTTTAACGGTATGAACATGCGTATGCCGGAGCGGCCAATAGCCGCCCCGGCATTTTTCCTACCTTAACTCCAAGCTCCCCAATTCCGCAAGCGAATCCAAATCGTACTTCGTCAGCGTATTGTCGATAAGAAAGAATAGCCCCTTCTCCACGCGGCAGAACCGCGCGTTATAGTAATTCGCGAAATTCACGCCCGTGGCCTTAATATAGCCCTTTACGGATAGCTCCGGCGGCGCGACGTTCATTATGACGCCGCCCTCGAAGGTCTTCGCGTCCTCTTCTATGAACTGCGGCGATATATCGACGCCCTCCGGGTCGATTCTAGCCGGAAACGCGAACAGGCCAAGCGCAGTATCCGCGAGAATCGCGCGAGGATTTTCCGTCGCGGGCGTATACGAGCTCGTCCCGCCGACGAGCGCCTTCGCGGCCTCCTTGGGGCTTCGCGGGTTGGATACGTCGAATAGCGAAACCTTTAGGCCTAAATCCTGCACGTTGTCGGTTTCTACAGTCCTACCGCGGTCGTCCACGTAGCTCAAAACCGCCGTTTCGCGCCCGAGGCCGACGAGGTAGTCCGTCCCGAACGGATGCAGGTAGCTCGAAAAGCCGGGTATTTTCAACTCGCCCGTCACGCGCGGGCTGGACGGGTTTGAAAGGTCGAGCGTAAACAGCGGGTCGACGTTGCGGTACGTCACGACATAGCCGACGTCTCCCATGAAGCGCACGGCCTGCACCGTCTCGCCTTTGGCGAGGTTTTTCACGCTGCCAACCTGGCGCAGCGACGAGTTGAATACAAGCAGATGGTTGCCGTTATTATCCGTCGTAGCGACGCGCAGGTTGCCGTTATACTCGTCCGCTGCGTATTCGTTCATCATGTAACCGTTAAACGTAGTGCTGCCCGTAAACGGCGTACCGTTTGAGAGCGCGTAGCGGCTTACGGCCGTACCGGAATCGCCGCCGAGCGGCTTATTCCTAAACATATACAGCGCGTTAGCCGACATATAGGAGAAGTTCATATTCACCGCTTCGCAGCGCAGGCTTGCCTTCTGGCTAGAATTGATCGGGAAGGACGCGATGCTCGTGTACGAATAGAAATGCTCGCCGGGAATTCGCCAGATCTGTTCCGGCGCAAGCGGATGAAATGCGTTATCCACAGCCGAGTCCTGATAGACGGGCAGAACCGCTATAGCCGCGTCGTCTGAGTAGAGACGGTTGACATACTGCATCGACGTGGCGTAGAGCGTCCCGCCTTTTAAACGCACATCGCCCAAATTCCCCCGCACGCGCACCGTGCGCGAAAGCGTTGGCGCTGCGGGATTCGTTACGTCGTAGACGTAGAACGCCGCGTAATTGTCTGCGACGGGGGCGATTTTCGTGTCGGTATAGTATACCTGACTCACGATTATGAGCTTGTTCCCCGAAAGCATGACGCCCTGGAAGTTCTCCCAGTCTGTGGACGCAGCGCCCTGGCGGGCCGAGATGATCGTCTTGACGATCTTCATGCTCGCGGCGTCCACGATCGTCACGCCGTACTCGCTGTCCACGGTATAGATATACTTGCCGTCTGTCTTTATCATGTCCGGCTCGTCTATGCCCGGCGTGCGTACGTTCGTAACGCTGTGATCGGCGGCGGGCGCTGCAGGCGCTGCTGGGGCCGGGGCGGGG
>DBDD01000347.1 GCA_002293365.1 Christensenella sp. UBA941
GCCGCGCGGCCTTCGGCGATGGAATCGAGGAGCGCCGTTCGCTGCTCGTTTTCAGCCACAAGTCCCGCGCGCTCGGCTTTCAGCGCCTCCACCTCGGCAGTAAGGGTCGCCATCTCTTCGGCCTTCATTTCCGCGCTGCGCTTTTCAACGTCGGCGGCGATCTCGGCGAGGCGCGCGTCGATTGCTTTAATTCTTGGGTTCATGTTCATACCTCCAGTTTGATTTTTAACAGTAGTAATTGGGCCTGCCGCGCTAACGCCTCCCGTCTCTCTATCTCGATCACTCCGTCGAAGTAGGAACGCGCGGAAATATCGGTGCCGTCGTTCGCCGGATAGCTTACCGGCGAAACGTCGAAAACCTTCTTGATCCGTAATATCGTCCTCGTTCGCGTGTCTTTATCGAAAGAATCCTCGGCGACGCGGAACGCCCACGACATTTTATAAATCAATCCTTTGTCGATCGCGTCATACATGGCGCGGGCGTCGTTCGTCAAGCCAAGATCGGACGCAATAAAAAGTCCGCCGCTTTGAGGCTCTACCAAAAGCGACGGCGCTTTGCCTTTTGCCATTTTGTTACGGGCGAATACCGCCCCCATATGATCGAAGCGCATAACCACATCGGACATATCCGCGCCCGCGAGCGCGTTACGGTCGATTCTTTCAAAGATTTTTACGCCGTCATATTCATAGAGAAGATAGGGCGTGTCAAAGGTCGTCGCGAAGCCTTCAACGTAAAATTCACTGTCAAACCGCTTCGCCATCCCCGGCCCCACTGTCGCCAGCGGCTGCGCCATCGCCCGATATTCCCGATCCTTCATTGCTGGGGTTTTCATCGGTTGGGTTCTCCTTTCCTAATTCGTCTATGGCGGCGTATTCGCGCCGGATGAAAAGCCGGTCGCCGCCTTCCACATGCGGCAGCCCCCACATATCGAGGCCCGCGTTTTGGGTCATCATGCCACGGTCGAAAAGCTGCGTCGCCAAAGCTAATTTTGTTTGATTGCTCGCGTATAGCAGCCGGTTTGACGTTAGGCGTATTTCGTTACCGTGGGCGATTTCGCGCTGCGTATAGGTCATGTTGGTTAGGACGAGCGAAAGCTGGAGCGCGAACGGCTCGACCTTGCCTTCGAAGTAGGCGTTAAATTCGTTCTCGTTGTATTTATTTTCCAGTATTGCGGCATTTGTACCGAAGTAGCGATAAACATTATCGTTTATCTGCTGCATCTGGAGCGCGTTTGCGGTAAAGGGCTTACTGTCTACTTGCTTCACGTCCTGAAATTTGCTATCCACAAGCATAAGGCCCGTTTTGTTGTCTTCCGAAAGGTTATCCTGCGAGAATCGCGCGCGCGCCTCCTTTATTTCCTCTTCATCGAATACATTTGCGAGCCTTGCAATAAAACGAATGGCCGCCGAGCTTTTGACGCCGTTGATTATGCCTTGATTTTGCGTGTGAATTAGCTGCATCGTCGGCTTTAGCACGCGGCTGTTGCTCTCTCCGAAAAAATCGTCATTGTATTGGTGCTGGGTCAGCACGCCGACGCGATCAAATTCAATCGCCGCCCGTTTGCCGTTCGAGAACGTGTAGCGGAGATATGGAACGCCTTTCACTTCCACCACTTCGCAAAACTGCGGCAAAAGGGGATAGTAGCCGGTAATATAGCCTGCTTCATCCTCCAGCGGAATTATAAAAGCGTTGTTATTCACCGAAAGAATGGTCGCGAGCCGGTAGAGGAATTTCGACGTATCCATAAAGGGATTCGGTCTGAATTGCAGTGTTTTCTCAAGATTTTTATACGCGCTGCCGCGAATTTCCGGCTTTAATTTGCTGCAAAACGAGGCGAAGGAATGGATCGACGCCCGTATTAGCTCCATCTCATACAGGCGCTCGGACACAGTTGTAAAAACGGGCGAGTAGCCCGTTAGCAATTCAAATAAACCATCGGGAATTATCTTCTCCCGCTTTTTTTTGAATAAAGATTCAAAAAGCCCCATGCTATCGCCTCTCCTTTTTCAGCATTTCGCCGATTTCAGCCCAATATTTTTGACGGACGGTTAAAGCGTCGATCACGCTAACAAAGCCATCGATCCGGGCGCGCTGTTCGATTTTAACCGGCCTGAATTTCCTCGTTTCGATGTTATGTTTTAGCGCGACGTTCAAAAAATGAGCCTTTAAAAGATTGTTGTCCGGGATTTTGAAATTCCCGTCTTTTATGATCCCCTCAAATTCCCGGATCACGGGCGCGAGGTTTTCGCCCTGCCATACGTCGTCCGTATGGAATCCGTAGTCCTTTAGGTCGTCTATGAGATATTGCGCGCTGTATCGGTCATATCCAATTTTTAGGACGTAGATTTCGTATACCTTGCGGAGCGCGACAAACCAATCGTATACATCGCGATAATTTACGAAATTTTCGCCCGATAGCTTCACGATGCCTTTTTCAACAAACAGGGCGTAGGGTATGCCGTCGATAGCCTGCGCTGTTTCTAAGCGGTTCGCGGGCATGAAGAATTGGCAAAAGGCGTAAATCTTCCCGTCGCGCTCCAATAGGACGCTCGCCGCCGTAAGGTCGGTGGTTTGCGAAAGGTCGATCCCGCCGACGCCATACTTGCGCCGGAAGTCGGTGAGCGTTACTTCTGCATCTTCGCCCGCCGCCTGTACGAATTTGTATTCTAGCCAAGCGACGGAGGAATTTTGTTTTACGTTGCAATACTTCGTTAGAAACTCTATTTTTTTGCTTGCGCTGGCCTCGGCGATCGCGATTTCCTCGCGGAAAAATTCCTCATAGACGGAAACGCCCATATTTGGATTCGCTTTTTTAAGCTCTTCCATATCGTTCCAATGGTTTTCATCGTCCACGATATACAAAAACGGCAACAGGCGGCGCTCCTTACTGTTGCCCTTTAAGAAGGACGTGGCGCGCTTGAAAAGCTCGTCGTATATGCCGTCATTCTCATAGCCAGCCGTTGAAATGCTCAATATTAGCGGCTGCCGCCGCGATCCGAGCGCGGATTTCATAACCTCATATTGTTTTAACCCAGCGTCGCCCCTCCAGCTCGCGACCTCGTCGTTCGTGACTAAATGCGGGTTAAAACCATCGGATTTTTTAGCATTAAAGGCGAGTGGTTTAACGATTGTATTACTTTCCTCGATGTAAATATCCGACCGGCGCTTCTTCGATATCTCCGAAAGCTCCGGCTCCTTCTTTATCATCTGGTAAAAATTATCATAAACGATGTTCGCTTGTTCGAGCTTCGGGGCTAGGCAGTATGTTTCGGCCCCGTATTCATCATCCAGATAAGACATATAAGCGATAATCGCGGAGGCTAAAAGCGTTTTTCCGTTTTTGCGCGCCACGACGATGAAAACCTCGCGCCACACGCGAAAGCCGTTATCATCCACGATTCCAAAAATGCAAGATACAAGCGCCTTTTGCCAAAGTTCCAGCTTTAAGAGGTCGTCGCGCCCTTTGCTGTGGTGACAAAAATTCTCGATAAAATCAATTGCTTCATTGGCCTTTTTGCCATTGAAGATGTACTCGCCGCGCTGTATTCCATCAACGATTGTTTTGTAAATCGCGTATATCCATTTGCCGGCCACGATTTCCCCGTTTTCAATCCGGGAAAAATACTCATATATAAAATTTGCGTAAAGCATTATTTATTTTTAGCGTCCTTCATCGCCTGTAATCTGCTGTTTTTTTTCTGCGCGGCGGGCGCGAGGTCGACAAGCTGCTTTATAATCGCTGCGTGATTTTTGGTCATAGCAATATGGGTTTTGACTGCCTCGGATTGCTTTACGCCTTTTTGGTTAGCGCCGTTTTGGTACTCTTCCGTATAGCCGTCCTTGTTAATTATTTCCTGCAAATCTTCGAGCGATACGGCCATAAACGCCGCATTACGGATCAAGCTTTCGACGGTGGACAATTTATTTTTATCCAAGTCTTTGAATACTTTTTTAAGTCGGGCGATCTCTTTTTTGATCCGCTGTTCTTTTGTTAAGTCCTGCGATCTCGCCAAAAAATCGCCTCCTTTTTTCGCTCTACCCCCACCCCTCACGCATACACCCGTCGTGCGCGCGCCTGCGGAGTAAAATTATTCTGTCGCCTCGGTGTTTTTTCGCGCCGATTTTTCGCGTTTCATGGGGGGGATCATGGCGCGAGCGCCTGCAAATTTCCGTCCGCGTCGAAAGTGTATCGAAGCGCCCGCTCCGCTGCGTGATGCTCGCGATTGTGTTCTTTTTGACTAAGCGCTTCGAGGTTGTCCCATGATAGCGTGATGTTCGGATCGTTTATATTTTCTGGAGTTAAATATATTTTGTGGTGGACGATCTCGGCGACGACCGGGTCATCCGGCGTCGAACTGCGCTCACATAGGCCGCCGACACTTTGAAGGTATGCCTCGCGGCAGGCGCGCCAAGCGTCTGAATTATAAAACTTCTCGGCCCATGCTTTCATATCATCGCCGCCCAACACAAAAGCCGCCCGGTTCCCCCGCGCGGCAATTGATAGTTATTCATCGTGGATAAGCATATCACGTTAAATGTGCGCGCGTAAAGTGCATAAAAAGCGCACGCATAAAGGGCAATCAAAGCGCCTCGGCTCCATACAGCCGAACGGCCAGCCGACGCACAAGGCGGCCACGATTCCGGCGTACCGTCGTAACATCGCAAGGGATCGCCTCGGCGATTTGATCGTCGTTCTTCCCTTCGAAGTAACGAGCGGTTACGACGATATAATACGGGTCGGCCTTAATAAGAGCAAGCGCGCCCGCGATCGTTTCGACCTCATAAGTATCCCGCGTGATTTCCTCGTTCGTCTTGGTCATAAGCCCTTCGATAATTTCGTCCTGCGAAAGCCGGACGCCCGATCCCCCGAAGCGCGCTATGCTCTTGCTATGCTCCGGCGCGCCTTCGGTTGCGATATCTCGCAATAGCTCTTTATTATCCTCAATCCTTTTGAGTAGGTCGGGATAGGCATACAGGCGCTTCTCCGTCGCCTTGTAGGTGTTGCTCGGCGTCTGGTTAGCCGCCACGTATCCCGCCCGTATGCCAGCGTTTACGGCTTTGTCAATGATCGCTTGAATATCAAAAGCCTTTTGATCCTTTCCCTTCGCCATTGTATCCCCTCCCTCGTTAAGCCTCTATGCTATCGAGCCACGCCCGAATGTCTGCGGCAAGCTCTCTATTGGGCGTCGCGAAAGCATACGCCCGTAATGCAGAGCGCGCCGCCGCGTCCTTATCGGGCCGAAGAACAAAGCAGTTTTCAACGGGCGAATTGTCCCGCGCTTTGAAAACACGGTACTTTACTTTTAGCCCCTCGTATTTTGCGTCCGCGCCGCCCGGCGTTTCCGGCGTGGAGGCTTCCGGCTCCGGCGCTGCGGGTTCTGCGTCCATCATGCC
>DBDD01000101.1 GCA_002293365.1 Christensenella sp. UBA941
ACACGGGAGGCTATACAGTCTCCTCCATGACCTTCGGCACCCGTATGTCAAGCCCGCACCGAAAATATCTACGCCTTTCCAATGCCCGATTGACGGCACAAAACGCGCTGTGGCCTAATGAGGGAGTGTTTTACCCGAGGATCGAGTCGATGCGGGATAAGATATCTCTCATGATATCATCCTTATCACTATCATGCAGATCATTAACTGAAATAAAACGAACACCCCTCACCCTCATATCTGCTTCCCATTTTCTGAAGCCGATAGAATCGCGGCTGATACGGGAAATATTTTGAACGATGACCGTACCGATAATTCCGGCGTCGATGCACTTCGTCATTTCTATAAAAGCAGGCCGTTCAAATCGGATACCGCTATACCCATTGTCTATATACACCGCCACGTTATCATAGCCTTTATCCAGTGCGTAAGCCCTCAGTTTTTGTTTCTGTCCATCTACCGCCACTTGATCGGCGTTATCTGCGCGGCAGTAAATAGCCGCAATCATGCCGTAACCCTGCATTTGTAGTACGCTCCTTTTTCGTTTTCATTGAAAAAGCCAGATGCCTTCCAGACAATATCAACATGATTGTCCGGATAAATCAGCACCTTGTCGATTAGCATATCTGTCAGTCCCCGCGTCAACCCGGATTCCAACGTGACGTTGCGGGCAATTCCTTTCGCTTTTTCTCTGATCTCGCGGCTGGCCCGTATCCGAATAATCTGCTCCGATAAAACGGCATAGGCGCGGTTTATAGCGGCGAGTTCCGTCTCGATATCCTCTTTTAGTATAGAATACTGCTCGATATCAATCTCGCGGAGGACAAATCTTTCGTATAATTTCTTCGGAACGCATCTGATTATGAGCTGTGGTTTTGGATTTGCCCTGTACCATGTCGCCAGTATAAACCTCGTTGGATAAAATCAGCGCGACAGTATGGGTCTGCCATTTGTTATTGCCCAACAGATTTTCATGCTTAATATGGCCTGAAGCCTTTTTTGTATGGCTTGGCGTAGCAATACCGGCTTCGTTTAAACGCCGGGCGATATCGTTTATTCCCGCCTTTTCATACGCCCATTCAAAGATTTGGCGTACAACGGGCGCAGTTTGCGGATCAACGACAAGTTTATGGCAATTCTCGGGGTGCTTCAAGTATCCGTAAGGCGATCTTGCTCCTATAAAATCCCCGTTGTGCATTGCTTGGCGTTGCTGTGCCTTGATCTTACGTTCAATGTCCAAAGCATAAGCTTCGTTTATCATATTTTTCAGGGGGAGCATAATGCTGTCTCCTGGATTTACAACACTGTTATCAAAGTTGTCATTCACAGCAACAAATCGTACTTTTAGTACGGGTAGATATTTTTCGATATAATAGCCCGTATCAATTACATTTCTTCCGAAGCGGGAAAGGTCTTTAACTATGATACAGTTGATAACACCGTTTTCCGCATCGGAGAGCATCTTCTGGAACGCCGGACGGGAAAAATTCATGCCGGTCGTACCGTTATCGATATAATAATCATACAGATGAAGCTCCGGGTTCATGGCGATGAAGTCATCAAGTATGCTTTTCTGCGTCTCAACAGAATCGCCTTTTTTCTTATTATCTTCTACAGAAAGACGGATATAGGCAGCGACACTATATCTAGGCCGGATCGCTCCTAATTCTAACGTTGCAGTGGGATTCTTTCTGCTCGTCCTAGCCATTTACGCCACCTCCTCTACCACGCTGCTAAGGATAAACGCATTGTCAAATTCCATTTGGTAGTTAAATGTTATTTGAAGATCGGTTTTAGATTGAACATAGATGCTCTGAATGAGATGGGTCACGGTTTTCCTGTCAAGTGCAGTCAACCCTTCAAAGCGTTTGAAATGCTCAATCCAGCGGAGCCGTTCTCCTGTTCCAGCCCAAATGTCAGCATGTTCCTGTTTCAAAGTCGCGATAATCTGAGTAATCCTGCTGTAGTCCTCGGCGTAATTACTGCGAAGCGTCTTAAACTCTTCTTTCGATATGATGCCAAGAACCATATTTTCATATAAAGTAGACTTAAATTCGCCAACCTTAGCAAGCTGGTTTATATTTTCGGCTATGTGCGACTCATATTGTCGCGCAAGCTTTGTCGCGTACTTTTCGCCTTTAACGCTTCGCAACAGAGACTCCAGCGAAACAACATTAACGATATGTGATTTTACGCTTTCTAAGGCACAAGCTATCAATGCATCTTCCTTTATCCGATTAGGATGCTCACAGCCGTTCTTTTTTCCAGTAGGGCAATAATAATAGTAGTAGATTTTTCCGTTCTTACGGTCTGTCTTGCGTGTCATACGCCCACCACAGCAGCCGCAGATTAGGACACCAGAGAATAAGTATACTTTATCCCCGCCGGGAGCGGTTCGCGTATCCAGATGCATGACGCGCTGGCAAAGCTCGAAGTCGCGGGGGTCTATTATGGCCTCATGCGCGTTGTCGATCCTTGCCCATTCCTTTTTCGGCAAGTCGATTACGTCCTTAATCTTGTAGTTAAGCGTACCTTGTCGTCCCTGAATAAGCGCTCCTGCATATGTTTCGTCCTTTAAAATGCGAATGATGGTCGTTGCAGACCATTTCGCGTCGGATTTGTCGGCAAACCCATTTTTGGGATGCGGCAGGCCCCTATCGCGTTTATACTCAATCGGCGATAGGATGCCGGTAGTGTTAAGGGTTTTAGCTATCTTAGAGGCGCTCACGCCTTCCAGCTTCATACGAAAAATATCACGAACGACCCCTGCGGGATACTCGTCAATCACGAGCTGGTTATGGTTAGCATCTGCTTTTTTATAGCCGTACACGGTACACGCCCCCACATAATCACCATTTCCACGTTTTGTTGATAACGCACTGCGCGTTTTGGTGGATATGTCATGGCAGTAGGCGTCGTTGATAATGGACTTTATTGAGACGACAATATCTTTCGCATTGTCTTTCAGCGTGTCGATATTGTCAGTAACGGCGATAAAACGAACACCGTAGGCGGGGAATATTTCGCGTAAATGGCGGCCCGTCTCAATGTATTCACGTCCCAGCCGTGAAAGGTCTTTTACGATAACACAATTGATTTTACCTGCCCTGATGTCCTCCATCATTTCTTTGAATGCCGGTCGCTCGAAGATTACACCGCTCCATCCATCATCTACTCTTTCGCCCACAGCTTCAATGTCGGGGTGATTCTCTAAAAAACTGTCGAGCAGCTTCCTTTGGTTGACCACACTGTCGCTTTCACCATTGCTCTCGTCGGTATAGGACAGTCGGATGTACTTTACGGCTTTGTATTGCATTTCAGACATTAGAAAACACTCCTTTGAATCTTATAACGGACTTCCCGCTATTCAAAGGGCATTAGGGCCGGTTTTCATTCTTTTCCCAGTCCATACGCTATCACAGCCGTATTGGAAAGTCCAGCTCGTAAAAAACTTATGTTCTATAGCGCAACCAATCTTTGCAGGCAATCTTCCAATGTCGGTCCATTTTGGGTAAATCGCACCTGTACTGTGAATTTCCCGCATTTAAAGCAAAGCGGATTTCTGATCTGCCGGACATATTCCGCGATTCGCTCCTCTTTTGGTAGGTTCTTGTCCACCGATACATCTCGTATATCAATAAGGACGTCATTCTCAACAGAACTCATTTATTCAAACCTCCTTTTCAGCTCACCTATGAATATCTGACGTTTCCTATATTAGTTACATCCCGGCCTAGCGATGCAAAGCGAAGGTATTTCCAAGTTGGGAATACCTTCGCTTTGATGGAACGCCGTTTACAAGAAATAACCCTGCGCTTTCTTCCTACGCATAAACTTCGCGATGTCCGCTATCCTATTCGTAACGTGTATACAGGGAAGCGCCGCGAGTAGCGATCCCGACGCTTGGAGCGGTAATACGACAGGTAAACATTCTTTGAAACCCGAACCAATGTACCGCTTATGCTGATTCGATAGACTTTTCCTTTCATTGCTGTTCCTCCATTCGATTTTTTGGGAAGATAAAAATCGAACGAGGACGGAGGGGAGCGGCAGCGCAGGCGCATATGCGTCTCCTTTCCGCTAACAGGACAGCCGGAAAAGAGAGGCACATAAAAAAACCGGCAAA
>DBDD01000030.1 GCA_002293365.1 Christensenella sp. UBA941
TACGACGACGCGGCGCGCTCGTACGTCGGCGGTATGACGCAAGCGCAGGCGTTCCGCAAGTACCCGCTCGCCGTGGCGCTGGCTATCGCGGATATGTACGTCGCGTATTTGTTGGACGACTAACGTTCATACTATTGGCGTCCCTACATCTCAATCGTAACTTCCCCGCCGTCCATCAAGTCAAACGGCGCGATTATGAGCACCTCTCCCGCCACCGCGCCGGAGAGCAGCTCGATGAAATAATCGCTCTCCAAGCCTGTCGTTACGGGCTTTTTCTTTGCTTTGCCCTCTTCGCACGCATAGACATAGCGGCCGCCCTCTTCTGTTACGACGCATTCCCTTGGAACGTAGAGCGTATCTGAGGATTTGTCCAGGATAATCTCCGCTTCAACCGATGCGCCCGTTAACGGCGCAAAGCCCGCGTCCGGTTCGACTTCGACGCAGCCGTATACTTCGCCGTATGAACCGCTAATAAGCGCCGCACCGCGCTTAACGACCTTGCCCGTTCCGGTAATCCCGTTTGAATCCAAACGCACGCGCTGGCCTGTCTGTATGTTTTCTAGCTCGTACTCGGGTACACGAAGTGTAACAAGCATGCGATCCGTATCGCCGATTACAACCGCGCCGGAACCGGCTGCAACTATTTCTCCCTCACGAAGCGCAACGCCGAGGACTTCCCCATCCATCGCGCTCGTCATAGTAAGCCGATTCAGCGCTTCCTCCGCTTGACGCACCTTTTCACGGCACAATGCGACTGCCGGGCTCTCCAGCGTGGCCTCCGGCGTCACAGGCATGCTCTCACGGCTATCCGGAGCGGATTCCGCGAGCGCTTCGGAACGCTCCATCATAGCCTCTTCAAGCGTTTGACCGTCCGTAGCGCCAACAAGCGCCGCCTCATTACCAAACGCAGCCGCGTCCATTGGCGCTTCCAGCATCCCCTCAAGCGCCGTCTCCTCTTGTTCAGCTATATTCTCTACGCTAGGCTGTATGTCCGGTACCACCTCATCTATCTCTCTAAATAGCGCCATGGCTTCAACGGCCTTATTCAAGACGCCTAAATCGACGCCTTCGTCCTGTGCCTGCGCGATTACTTCCTGGGCAAGCTGTTCAAAGCTTTGCGCCCGCGCGGCGTCCAACCGGGCGGATGTCACGCTTTCGGGCTCCGGCATCATTGCCATGACTTCCATCGCTTCCTGCTCAATAAGCTCGGCCCCATTTTGCGCATTAGCCGCAAGCGCCGCGTCGAGCTCGTATTGCGCCTGCTTCAATGCGTTTCGCGTATCCGTTTCGTCGAAGCTAAATAGCTTATCACCCTTTCGAACCTGCTGCCCTTCGGCAACATACACCCGCGCCACCCTACCAGATACAGCCGGCATCGCAGTATACAGTTCTCCCGCGGCCGCCTCTCCGGAAACCTCCGCCGTGTATTCAAAATCGCCTACCGTAACCTCCGCCGTTCTAACCACCGTTGTGGGCGCGCCGCTTGTCAAAACCCCCAACATCATTGCCGCCGCGGCCAGCACGCAAAACGTAATCGTCAATCCTTTTTTCATTTATGCATCCCCCATTGTTGTTTTTTGGTACACTTGCATGTTGCTCTTAGGATAATTTTGGCCCAAAGCCGCCCAACATATTCCGCTATTTCACGCAAGCGCAACCATGCTTTAGACACGCTTAAATGTATTTTTAAAAAATATATTGCTCAACTATTGCATATTCAAACATATCGATGTATAATAATCCACATTAACCCATCGGAGGTAACGACGGTGATTCGTGTAAGTATATTAGGCGCGACTGGCTATGCGGGGGCGGAGCTCGCGCGGCTGCTTTGTATGCATAAAGAGATACGGTTTATGCATTTAATTTCGCGATCGTTCGCGGGGAAGCGTTTAAGCGAGGTCTATCCCGGACTCGACGAAAGCCTTCCTGTTCTGGAAGCGCTCGACGCAGATACAATCGCGGCGGATTCGGACGTTGCTTTTACGTCATTGCCGCACGGTGCTTCGAAGGAGGTCATTCCGGCGCTATACGCAAAAGGCCTAAAAGTCATAGACCTTTCCGGCGATTTCCGCTACGACGACGCGGACGTCTACGCTAAATGGTACGGCGAAGAGCATTCCGCGCCGGAGCTATTGAAAGAAAGCGTATACGGCCTGCCGGAGCTGCATAAGGACGCCATCAAATCGGCGAAGCTCGTCGGCAACCCCGGCTGCTATACGACGTGCTCCATCCTCGCGCTGGCCCCGCTTGTGAAGAATAGGCTTATCGACGTCTCCACCATCGTTATCGACGCCAAATCGGGTACGTCCGGCGCGGGGCGCGAACCTTCGCAGCCGCTCCATTTTTGCGAGGTAAACGAAAGCGTGAAGGCGTATAAGGTCGCGGCGCACCGCCACACCTCCGAGATCGAGCAGGAGCTTTCAAAGCTGAACGGCGGCGAAATCATGCTCTCATTCACGCCGCATCTTCTGCCCGTGAACCGCGGGATTTTGGCTACGAGCTACGCCAAGCTTGCTAAAAAAGCCTCCGCGAGCGAGCTTATCGCGCTATATAAAAGCTTCTACGCAAACGAGCCCTTTGTAAAAATATACGAAAGCGGCCTGCCAGAGCTAAAACATGTAAACGGCTCGAACAATATCGCAATCGGCCTGGCCGTAGACGAACGCCTCGGCCGCGTTATCGCCGTATCCTGCATCGACAATTTGATCAAGGGCGCGGGCGGACAGGCGATTCAGAATATGAACCTGATGTTCGGCTTGGACGAGGCCGAAGGGCTGCCGAAGGCGGCATGGTATCTGTGATAGCTGTAGGGGCGAACTGTGTTCGCCCGCAGACCAATAGCCTGTTCTCAACGGGCGAACACAGTTCGCCCCTACATCAATTGCAATGGAGTAATGTATTATGGAAACTCTAATAAAAAAAGCCAATATTTTAATCGAAGCCCTACCATATATTCAAAAGCTGTCGGGTAAGCTCGTCGTCATCAAATACGGCGGCAACGCCATGCTCAACGAAAGCCTAACGCAGAAGATTTTACAGGACGTCACTCTGCTCAAATACGTGGGCGTGCATCCCGTCGTCGTGCACGGCGGCGGCCCTGAGATCAATAAACTGCTCCAAGCGCTTTCCATCGAGCCGAAGTTCTACAACGGCTTGCGCATAACCGACGCGGACACGATGGAAGTCGTGCAGATGGTGCTCACAGGCAAAATAAATAAAGATATCACGGCAAAATTGAACCTATTAGGCGGCAAGGCCATAGGCCTTTGCGGCAAGGACGCAAACCTGATCGAAGTCGTTAAACGCCCCGAAAAGGACGGCGTAGATCTAGGCTACGTCGGCGATATCGTAAATATTAACACGCGGCTTATAGAGTTCCTGGCCTACGACGAGTATATCCCAGTTATAGCTCCCGTCGGCGTCGGGCCGGACGGCATGAGCTACAACATAAACGCCGATACCGTTGCCGGCGAAATCGCGGCGCGGCTGAAAGCCGAAAAGCTGATGTTCCTGACAGATATCGACGGTATAAGAGGCGACCCAAAGGATCCCGCTACGCTTATCCACCAGATCGGCGTCGATGAAATCCACAAGATGATCAAAGACGGCTCGATAGAAGGAGGCATGATCCCCAAAGTGCTCGGCTGTATCAATTCCGTCGAGCAAGGGGTGAACCGAACGCACATCCTGGACGGTACCATTCCGCACCCGATATTGCTCGAAATCTTCACGGATAAGGGCATAGGTACTATGGTCGTTCGCTAATATTTATTGGCTTGTAGGGAACGGTTCTAAACCGTTCCGCACAACAATGTTAACATGGAAGGAGCAATAAAATGGAAACAGCAATGATTGCCGCAACCGATAAACGGGTTTATATGAACACCTTTGGCGAGCGCTTCCCCATTGCGTTCGCATACGGAAAGGAAAGTACTCTCTACGACCTTGAAGGCAAAGCCTATACCGACTTCCTCGCAGGGATCGCCGTAAACGCCCTCGGCTATGCGCATCCAAAGGTAACGGCCGCTATTTGCGAACAAGCGCAAAGAATCGTGCACTACTCGAACTACTTTTATATCGAAAAGCAGGCACTGTTGGCCGAAACGCTGACGCACCTTAGCTGCTTCGACCGCGCGTTCTTTTGCAATACGGGCGCGGAGGCCAACGAAGGGGCAATCAAGCTCGCACGCAAGTATTTTTACGATAAGGGCGAGGATCGTTACGAAATCATCGCCTGCGAAAACTCCTTTCACGGTCGTACGATAGCCACCGTCGCCGCGACCGGGCAGAAAAAGTATCAAAAACCATATTCGCCCCTTTTGCCGTCCGGCATAAAGAACGTCCCGTATGGCGACGCGAACGCCCTGAAAGCCGCGCTTTCGCCGAATACGGCGGCGGTGCTGGTCGAGTGCATACAGGGCGAGGGCGGCGTAATCGACGGCGGCGACTATTTGGCGCAAGTTCGCGCGCTGTGCGATGAAAACGGCTGCTTGATGATCATCGACGAAGTACAAACGGGCATCGGGCGTACGGGTACGCTCTTCGCCTACGAGCAATACGGCTTCGAGCCGGATATACTCACGCTCGCGAAGGCGCTTGGCGGCGGCGTTCCGATTGGCGCGGTGCTCGCGAAGGAGGCATGCTGCGCGTTTGGGCCCGGCGACCACGGCACGACGTTCGGCGGCAATCCCCTCGCTTGCGCGGCGGGTCTTGCCGTTATAAGCGAGATCGCGCGTGAGCCATTCCTCTCCGCCGTCAAGCAGAAGGGCAAGTACTTTAAATCTGAACTGGTAAAACTCCAGGCCCAGTTTCCAAAAAAGATAGTGGACGTGCGCGGGCGGGGACTCATGCTCGGTATGGAGCTCGCCGCTGAAATCAAAAACAGCGCCGTTCAAAAGGAGCTCTTAAAGCAAGGCTTCATAATCGGCGTCGCTGGACACAATACCTTGCGCTTTGTCCCGCCGCTAATTATCCGCGAAGAGCAGATAGACGCGCTTCTTGGCGTGCTGACGAATTATTTCAGGAAGGCGTAGGAGGATATTTATGTTCACCCAAAACCATCTGATCGCACTATCGGACTATACTAAAGACGAAATTCTGCAAATACTTTCGCTCGGCATGCGTTTAAAAGCCAAGCAAAAAGCGGGCATAAAACATAAAATTCTCGAAGGCAAAACGCTCGGCATGATCTTCACGAAATCGTCTACGCGCACGCGCGTTTCCTTCGAGGTCGGCGCGTATCAGCTCGGTATGCACGCTTTGTTTTTATCCTCGGCGGATATCCAGCTTGGCCGCGGCGAAACGATCGAGGACACGGCTAAAGTACTTTCGCGCATGGTGGATGGCATCATGATACGCACGTTCGCGCACTCAGACGTCGTCGCGCTAGCGGAGCACGGCGCGATTCCAGTCATCAACGGCCTTACGGACTTCAACCACCCATGCCAGGCGCTGGCGGATATCATAACGCTATGGGAAAAGCGCGGCTCGCTGGACGGCGCGAAGCTCGCCTACGTCGGCGACGGCAACAACGTCTGCCATTCCTTGCTCAATATCTGCGGCAAGCTCGGCATCGATATCTCCGTCGCGACGCCAAAGGGCTACGAACCAGACGCAAGCGTCGTCACGGCGGCCAAGGCGTTCAGCTCCGCTAAAATCGAGATTACGGACGATCCGCTCATCGCTGCCGACGGCGCGGACGCCGTATATACCGACGTTTTCGCGAGCATGGGGCAGGAATCCGAAGCTAAAAAGCGTCTTGAAGTTTTTAAAGGTTATTCGGTTACCGAGGCTGTCATGAAAAAGGCAAAGCCCTCGGCCATATTCCTGCACTGCCTACCCGCGCACAGAGGCGAGGAGGTCGAGGCAAGCGTTATCGACGGGCCGCAAAGCGCCGTCTTCGACGAAGCCGAAAACCGTTTACACGCGCAAAAGGCCATTATGGCTATGCTGATGAGCGATTTGAGCTACGAGGAATTGATGAAATGACGCACCAAAAGATAGAAGTTCGAAAGGCGACGGCGACAGATATCCCCGCAATCGCCGAGATTACGCTCGAAGCGTTCGATAAATACGCGCGCGACCTTGGCCAGCCGGAAAAGGTCTACGCCCTGAAGGAAGGCCCGGATGTCATCGCGCGCGACATAGAGCAAAAGATCGTCTTCATTGCATTGCTCGACGGCGAGCCCGTCGGCTCGATACGCTACGAGGTTTTGCCGAGCGGCATAGCGTATATAAGCCGATTCGGCGTCAAGCTCATCGCGCAAGGCTGCGGGCTCGGCCGCAGGCTGATTCAGGCCGTCGTGAGCGATTGCAATCAAAACGGCCTGGAAGCCATAGCACTGCATACGAGCTCGCGCATGGCGAGCCTCATACGCTTCTACTACGGCCAGGGCTTCTACATCCACTCGACGGACTTTTCTCGCGGGTACGTCCGAGCCTTGCTCGCAAAGCCTTTAAACGAGCGCGCGATGGATTTCGATTTTGACAGTATGGTATAAAAACTCAGCCCGGAGGCCAACCAAGGCTGCGCCCGCCCAAAAGATGCAAGTGCAGATGCATGACCGATTGGCCGCCGTCCGAGCCGGTATTGAATACCGCGCGGAAGCCCGTTTCGGCGATGCCCAGCTCTTTGGCGAGCTTTTTGGCCGTCAATAGCATATGGCCTAAAAGCGCCGCGTCCTCCTCCTTTGCCTCTAAGAGCGATTCGATGTGTCTTTTTGGGATGATGAGCACATGCTCGGGCGCTTGCTTCATTATATCGCGAAACGCCAGGACTTTCTCGTCCTCATAGACGATATCGCCCGGTATCTCTCGGTTCATGATCGCGCAAAAAATGCAGTCCATATAGAAACCCCTTTCATATCTGAATCATGACCACCACTTCAAG
>DBDD01000295.1 GCA_002293365.1 Christensenella sp. UBA941
CTCGCCGGGTTCTGCTCCACGAAGCCGTTATTATCGAGCGTCGCCAAGCCGCCCGGCTCGCCCTTGTCGCCCGCAAGCCCCTGAATCAGCTGCTCCGCCAGCGTATTATCCGCATTAAAGTCCTCCATAGCGGGTTTATCCGTTTCCACCCATTGATTAAATCCGAGAGCCGTTTTATTTGTACTAGCCATTTTCTGTCTCCTCGTCTTTTATTTTGTCCGGCTGGCAGTTGCAATCCACAAGCCGGTTGACACGCGCGCTGTCTCGTTGTAGAATTAAGTATAATCACTAAATCTCAAATAGTCAATGATAAATCATATTGTTATACGGATTTGTTACAATTGACTAGAAGGAGCCTCTTATGCTGAATTACGACAGGATTGCGACGCTGTGCAAATTGAAGGGCTGGAGCAAGGCCGCTATGCTGCGGCGAATAGGGTTAAGCCCCAGTGCGATTAACGACTGGCGCTTGGGCAAGGCTTCGCCCGCAAAGCATATATCCAAACTAGTTGAGGTCTTGGGTACGACCGAGGCGTATCTTCGCGGCGAAGACGATAATCCCTTCCCGATTCCCCAAGAAGCTATCTCGCTTAGCTCGCGTATCCCCGTTCCCGTGCTCGGCGAAGTTATGGCCGGACCAAATATGTTTGCGGATCAACGCTTCGAGGGCTATGAGTACGCCGACGAAGCCGATCCGCAAAGGCACTTCTACCTTCGCGTAAAAGGCGACAGCATGGAGCCGGATTTTAGATCCGGGGACTTTTTGCTGGTGGATAAGGAAGCCGAGATTTTAAATGGCGATATCGCGGTAGTCATTGTAGACAGCGAAGAAGGCACGGTGAAAATCGTGCATTATCAAGGCGACGTGGTTGTGCTCGCGTCGATAAATCCTTCATATCCGCCGAGAATATGCTCCCGCAAGGACGTCTTTTTCTGCGGAAGAGTGGTGGAATTGAAGCGTAAGCTGCGGAAGTATTAGTTCGTTATAAAAGCGCGAAATCGGGGCTATCGAAGAGATGCCCCCCCTTGCACAGGCAAAATGGATGTCCCGACGGATCTAGCATGACGACCCAGTCGTCGGTAAACTGCCGGTTCGCGACCGTCGCTCCACATTTTAGAGCGTGCTGTACGGCCTTGTCCACGTCGTTTACGACGAAGTCGAGATGCGCCATCTGCTGCTGCGCTTGCGGTTCCTCCGGCCATATTGGCGGCTGATATGCGGGGTTCACCTGAAACGTTATACCGGGATACGCTCCTTGTTTGGCGCTAGGCGCAGCGACGGTAGCGAAGGTTTCGTCGTTGAAAACGACTACCCAGCCCAGCAGCGCCGCATAAAAGTTTGCGAGTTCAAGCGGGTTTTTACAGTCTATAGTCGTTGCGTAAAATTTGATTTTCAATTCAGTACCCATTCGTTTTCTCCTTAAAGCTACAAGCAATGCTTATAAATTCGATCGCCTTGTGTAAGCTTGTGCTCGAAATTGCGTCCTTTGCTTACCTCGCAGGATACCATAATTAATAAAATTTTTCAAGGATATAGCTGTAAGTATAGTTTAATAAAAAGGTATACGCACGCAAAAAAGAGAATCATATGGCCAAGACCAGTCAAAAAAGCCGATAAGCTGTTTCTAGGAGGATATTATATGCGCGCCCACATCGTTTACTGCCACCCCAGCGAAAACTCGCTAACCGCCGAAATACGCGACGCTTTTATTCGCGGGCTTAGAGCTTCCGGGAAACCCTACACGATAAGCGATCTCTATAAAAAGAGCTTCGCGACGGATATGTCCGAGGCGGAATATCTGCGCGACGCTTTCTATTGCGTCGCGCCGCCGCTTGCGCCGGATGTGCTTGAGGAGCAGCGGCTCATAAACGCCGCCGACGCCTTGGTATTCATCTATCCCGTTTTTTGGACGGAGGCGCCCGCAAAGCTGGTGGGCTGGTTCGACAGGGTATGGAGTTTTGGCTTTGCCTACGGCCAAGAAGACGCCGCCAAGGCGGTGGGCGGCGGCGAAGCCGTGGTCATGCCTATGAAGAAGCTTGCCAAGGCGCTTGTAATCGCCTGTAGCGGCAATACCGAAGCGGCCCTTAGCGGGCAAGGGCGGCTGCAAGCCATGGAAAATGTCATGCTCGGCGATCGCATATATGATCGCGCAGAGAAAAAAGAGTTTGTTCTTTTGGATGGTACCGAGCGAAACAATGCCGCCTTGCGCGAGCAGATGCGCATGCAACACCTTGAAAAGGCCTATCGGCTAGCCATAGAGCTTTAAATACCCGGGCGGAGGGACACTATTTCAAGTTTGTTATCATAGAATGCTTCGGGTGATATTTATGATAACAATTAGTCTGTGTATGATTGTAAAAAACGAAGAAGCTGTGCTAGCCCGCTCTTTAGAGAGCGTTAAAGGGCTTGTCGATGAAATAATTATCGTAGATACCGGTTCAACGGATGGTACATGGGATATAGCAAAAAAGTATACGGACAAAGTTTTCCGTTTTGGATGGATAAACGATTTTGCAGCGGCGCGTAATTTTTCGTTTGAAAAAGCCACAAAGGACTATCAAATGTGGCTGGACGCGGACGATGTTGTACCTGAAAAATCGGCCATAAGAATCAAGGAACTAAAAAGCACTCTGGATGATACAATCGATATCGTTACTATGAAGTACTATACGCACTTTGACGAAAACAATAACCCCGTTTATTGTTTGACGCGCGAGCGCTTAATAAAACGAGAAAAAAACTACAAATGGGAGGATCCCGTACACGAATGTATCCCGATCGTTGGTAATATACTTCGTACCGATATTGAAATATGGCACAAAAAGCTCGATAGGGAAAGGGCAGCGGACAGAAACATAAAAATCTACGAGGAGCTTGAGACTCGCGGAAAGGAATTCACTCCGCGGCAGTTATTCTACTTTGCAATAGAACTAAAAGATCATAATCGTTTTGAAAAAGCGGCGGCTTACTTTGAAAAATTCTTGGATTCAGGAAAAGGATGGAAAGAGGATTGTATTGCCAGCTGCTTTAATTTGGCGATATGCTATAAGTCCATTGGACAAAAGGAAAAAATTCTGAAGGCTCTGTATAAAAGCTTTGAGTACGATTCGCCGCGCGCGGAGCTTTGCTGTGCTATCGGATATTTTTATAAAGACGCCGGAGATTACGGCCTTGCGTTTCGATGGTTCGACACGGCATGCAAATTGCAGCATAATAATTCCGTTGGCTTTCTCTTGTTGGATTATTGGGGATACATACCAAATATAGAGGCATGCGTTTGCTTATCGTATATGCAAGACTATGTAAGGGCCTATGAATACAATGAACGCGCGGGAAAATTCAAACCAGAGAATGCCGCGGTTATTCATAACAGAGCTTTTTTAGCCGCGAAAATGAGTGAAACACTTTGAGACCGGGCGGCGCATTGAGCATTCCAAGCAATACTTCCGGCGCTTTAGAAACCGCTTCTTTGCGGATACGGTAAGCGAGGCTTCGTTTATCGAGGCGGATTTTGACCCCGCAACGTTGATTTTTCTCGTCTGCCGAGGCCAAATGCCTAAACGCTAGGGGAATTAGGGAAACGCCGTCCGACCAGCACAAAGACAACATTCGAAACTTCCTGTCGTTCGAGCAAGGGAATACCCTGCTGGACATCGTCAAGGACAAGACAATGGAAGCGCCGGTAATTCTTGGCATGATGTACGGATTAAGGCGGTCGGAAATTGCCGGGTTGAAATGGAACGCGATTGATTTTGAAGCGGATACCATGACGGTCAAACATACGGTAGTGCGGAACAAGACGATTCTTGCCAAAGACAGAACCAAGAATGAATCCAGCTATCGCATACTCCCGCTGAACAAAGAGGTCAAGGTGTACTTGCAGAAATTACACGCTAGACAGGCGCAGGACAGGCTTTTACTAGGCATGGCATACAAAGGTACTGACTACGTATGCCGGTGGCCAGACGGCCATGCAATAAGCTGTGGCTATCTCTCAACTGCGTTTAGGAAGCTCCTAATCAAGAATGACCTCCCGTTGATACGACTCCATGAGGGAGTGTAATCATCTCTGTGT
>DBDD01000324.1:0-3861 GCA_002293365.1 Christensenella sp. UBA941
GTTTTTAGAGGGACTCAATTGTTTTTTTATTAAATGAATGTGCTATCCCCAATTCATACATAACATTTGGATTAAGTCCCGTTAAATCTGCGAGTACGATGTCGGCATCAAAAATTGGCTGAATTATATCTCGAAGAATATTCTGCTGATTACCTTCGTCACCAGCATTGGAAAACTCAAAATCATTTTGAAATTCTATTTTAAGCATTTCATAAATTTCGAAAAATGCATCCTCGAAGGGCATTATCATGAATACCTTTTTGTTCGACATAATTATACTTCTCCATACTTTTAGCT
Organism: Christensenella sp. UBA941; assembly: GCA_002293365.1. Lineage (GTDB taxonomy): Bacteria > Bacillota > Clostridia > Christensenellales > UBA941 > UBA941. The sequence goes on from DBDD01000324.1 coordinate 298, forward strand.
TTCGTTTTTTCAGCTTTCCGTAATTTGTCCATTCGTTCCATCTTCACAGAAGATATTTACATGTTGTTTAAGTTTATAATAGATATAATAACAAAATTCGGCAATTTATTCAAGCGCATTTTTCCAAACAATTCCTTTGTCTCTAGACTATCTGCCATAAATAAAAATCGCTCGACTATCCGAACAAACGAAATAATCAAGCGATTTTCTACTAAACAGATACGGTCATGCGCCAGTCTTTTGAATTTCTTCCACGGCGTCCGCTTCGCCCATTAGCGATCCAGCGATTTTTTCAAGCTGCGCCCGTATACCTTCAAACCGTTGGGACAGGTCGAGCGTCTTTACGCTTATCACGTTGCCGCCGATAACACTATCGTTATCGGGCGTAACAGCCTCGTCAGTCTTTGCGTATAGAAGCATTCCCGCCACATGGCCATTTTTAGCCCTATCCGCGTTCTTTACATACGTGTAAATCTGATAAAGGTTATGCGAATGATACGTCCTTTTTCCGTAATGCTCCGACATTGTGCGGCTATAAAACTTTGCGTCAATAATAAGCGTCTTGCCGCCATACGTAAGATATACATCGCTCTTCATCTCCGGCATACCGGGCGGCGCGTCATCCATATCCCAGTCGATACGGGCGGCGCGAGCTTTGAAATACGGATGGTGCTTCCTGAAGTATTCGAGCAGAAAATGTTCATAGAGTCCGTTCATCTTCTCGTCGGGCAGCCATTCCCGCATTTTATGACCGCCATCGGCGTTCATTATCATGCCGTCAAGAAGGAAGCGGCAAATATTCACAAGCATAACGTATTCAGCGCCGCCTATCCGCTGAGGCGGGATTTTTCGATAGCCGACGTCTGCCACGGCGGCGAGGCTTGAACGCAGGAACTTCAAAAAGCGCTTACGCTCAGCGGATACGCCGTCTTGCTTTAATAAAAGGGTAATCGCGCATTTTATAAGGCGGTTGCCCGCTGTATCCTCGGTAAATTCATCAAACTCGCATATCAAGTGATGCCGAACAAACGTCATTTGACGGATAGAGGCCGGTATGCCTATCTTGCCGCGAAGGTTGCCTAGCTCGTCGCTTTCGCTTCTATAGGTTCGCGGGAGGCCGCGCTTCAACTGCCGCCGCATAGCGCGAATAATAATCTCCGCAAAAAGATTATGGAGGTTTTCAAATTCTTCATTCCCCAACTCGCCTATGCCGCCCATGCTTAGAGCGCGAAAGGCGTAGGCCAGCATATAATACACATTGCCGACCAGAATCATTTTGCCGCCTCCAGAAGCCTTACCGTCCATTCCTGCACCTTGTCAGCGTCGTCTACCCAGTATTCGGCCAGCAACGGCTTGATTTCATAAAGAATGATATCGCGGAGAAGCTTGCTATCGATTGGATCGTCAAAGCAGAAGTAGCTATGGCCGATTTTGAACCCCGCGCCGAGCAATGGGTCAGCCGCGATTTCATCGTTCAATTTGGACACGGCCTCTATCACCTTGTTAAAACGTTCGCTATTCTTGCCCTCCATATAGTCCCGGAAGCTTTCGCTCTCGAACGCGGGCTCAAGCGTATAGAACGCAAAGCGGCGGCGCAGGGCGTAATCGATTAAGGCTATACTACGGTCAGCCGTATTCATCATGCCGATGATATAAACGTTTTCAGGTACATAGAACGGCTCGTCAACGCCTTGTAAACGCACGGCATAATCCTCGCTGCGCTTGTCCGATTCAATGAGCATCAGCAGCTCGCCGAATATCTTGCTTATATTTCCGCGATTGATTTCGTCGATGATGAAGTACCAGTCATCTATCGGCTTTGTGGTATCTTTGCTCGATTTTAAGGCGTCTTTACAAAACTTGTAGAAGGAGCCGTCTACCCTCTCGAACCCCGCGTCTTTTGGGCGGTAGCCCATCACGAAGTCTTCATATCCGTAGCTTTGATGAAATTGGACAAAGCAAATGCGCTCCGAATTTTTCTCCCCAATTAGCGAGTAAACCAGCCGCTTTGCGGCGAATGTCTTACCGACGCCCGGCGCGCCTTGAAGTATAAGGTTCTTTTTTCTGATTAACAACGTTATGAGTGAATCGTAATCCTCGGCGGTCATGAAAACTTCTTCAAGGAATTTTTCGCGGTCATAGGCTGTAGAGGTAGGCGGAGGCTCTTCGATAGGGGCAGCTGCTATTTGTCCCGTCTGCTCCCGCTCGGATAAAAACTGCGCATACAGTTTCAACACTTTGGGATAAGCGCCATTGACGGGGTATTCGCTAGAATACTTGTTTGAACTAATGATTTCTGATAGTTCGTCGTATATTGGCCTAAACTTCTCGGGCGAATCATACGAGAATAGATTTATATTGCCGCTAAATTGCGGTACGAGCTTTTTTGCGTGAGCCTCCACGAATTGCAGATAGACCTTGACCGTCTTATAATCGTAAGGCTTTCCGTTATTACGGGTAGGTATTTCAAGCCACTTTTTGAACTCGTGGAATATGGCTGGCTGCGCGGCGAGGCGCTGCATCTCCTCCGCTTCTTGCCGCTCACGCCAGATGAAAAAGGCTATATCCATAGCAAGCATACGGTTATCAGGGTCTTGGTAGCAATCGCCGCCTAAACGGGCATGGCTCATTGCGATAAGTTCCTCGTCCGCTATGGCAGCGTCGTGTATGGCGTCGCAAATGCGGCGATAGTTTGTTAGGCGGTCACCCTTTGTTTCGATGCCGAGGATCGGAGCCGCAGCTTTCAAGATGGCATATTTATAGATGTAATAGTTTTCAGGGTAGTGGAAGGTTAAATATACGCTGATGGCATGTTGATCCTGAAATGTGCTTTTCCATATCGGGTCTTCCTGCTGCATTTTAGAGACAAACAATTCAACTCCGCCCGTATAGTCGGATATGCGTTGTTCTAACGGTAAATCTTCATTGTATAGCGTCCTGAACAGGCTGCGCACGGTTTCGGGCTCGTGCTTTGCGAAAACTTCCATAACGTATAGAGGACGCGCTACGCCCGCGTCGAGCAGATTAACGTGTTTTTCACACGCACGGCTCAACATGTCCGCAAAATCAGCAGCCTCAATGTCCCAGTTGTTTTGAAAATGCTTGACCGCTATCCACTTATAGCGTTCCTCTGAGTCGATACGCTGAAAATCGGCCTTATATCGGTCGATGCATTCCTGTAGGGTGGTTATGCCGGACATAAGTTTCCTCCGCATTACTTTAAATAATTCTTTTTTTGTAGAAAAAATTATGGACAAAGCTATTTTATCATAATATTTTAATGTATAAAAAGATTTCTTGTCGCCTAAATCGGCTGTTTCCATTTCGGTTAGCCTCTAAATCGCCCGCCTATCAAGAGCAACCCCCTCACGCCATACACAGCAAGCGCAACCTAATCCAAGATGTAAACACGCCCCCTATGTGATACTACCTTTACTAGTACCCCTATGCTTACCCCTCGGCCAATATCCGTAAATACTTGTCGAGCGTAGGTCTGCTGATGCCGCATATACGCGCGTAATCGGCCTTGCTGATGCCTCTATCGTTATATAAGGGAAACGTATT
>DBDD01000324.1:3917-4143 GCA_002293365.1 Christensenella sp. UBA941
CTGATAAGGTTCCGCTCGATCTCCGCGAACACGCCCCACATCTTGAGCATTCCCTCCGTCATCGCGTCCAGCTCGCTTGTGCAATCCACAACGAAAGAGCCGAATACAAGCCGCAAGCGCCGCTCCTTCGCGATTTCTATGATGTCGCATAGCTGCCGTGTGCTACGGGTAATGCGGCTCACTTCCGTAGCGAAAACAGAATCGCCCTCCCGCACGGTTTTGAATA
>DBDD01000324.1:4188-5067 GCA_002293365.1 Christensenella sp. UBA941
AGCGCCTCAAGGTCTTTGATTTGCCGAGTTATGTCCTGCTTCGTCTCGTTCGTGCTGCATCTCGCGTAACCGTAGGTTGTCATATGCTTGCCGTCGGCGCTGATTCTATGGGTCAGCGCGCCGCCTTTCCTCTTTTTTACATCATAACACAAACGTCCCCGAGAGTAAAATCAAATATAGTAAACGATAATTTCGATTTCGGCTCCCTGTTTTAGCCTCTTTACGGGCGCGATTTCTCGCGATTTGAGAGTAAAGCTAAACACTTGTTTTATTTTACTAATTTTGACCGCGAAAAAAGAAGGAGCCGCAAGATGCGCTGCCGCTTATCCGTAAAGCAGAAAGGCATTATTTCAATGGCTCGTCCCGTAGTCAGATGGGGTGGTTTCAAACCACCTCACTAAGAACAAAAGAGGCTCGTTTCAAACGAGGGCCTTATTTGCATAGTATCTTCGCTATCCGTAAAAACAAAAAGGGCATCGCTATGATACCCTCTCTGTTGCTACTACGCTTACAAGGATGTCGTTTCAACCGTTATCCTTTCGAGGTTAGTACTCCTTCGGTAAGCGCTTCGGTAGACGTCCGAACTTAGGGGTTTTTTAAGCATTTTCCAGCAGGAAACGCTTCGGTAGATTCTTGCCGCCCGTCGGTCTACGCGAGGCCGTTTACACGCCGCATTCATGATTGTTTTATCGAATGAGGGCAGTCGCTGGGGGGCGATGCCTCATTCACAATCATTTCATACGCTTAGAACGCCCTCGAGCCGTAGGCGAAAGAATAGAACGGGGTCCAACGGGCAGTTCTGGCACTTCGGGCAGTGATTTTCGTTTATATAATATAAATATATTTTTTATTTTAATTACTGAAACTTCGCAGCTAAAA
>DBDD01000176.1 GCA_002293365.1 Christensenella sp. UBA941
CTGTACAGTTTTCAAGGTGCGCTCCCCGAAGGGCGAGTGCTATTGTATCACGTCGCCCTCCTTAGTGCAAGTACTTTTTTTACGTTGTCGCAAATACCGTAGAAAGTAAAAAATGCGCGCAAAACCAATTACAAGCGTCGTAACGATGATATAAGAAATTAGCCGATATGACCACAATCCTACGCCAAGCAAATAGGTAATGCCTTCATTTACTCGTCCTCCTGTGATTTGACTTGATTTGCAGGAACACAACACACAGGCATATCGCAATATAAACAGCAAAAAATACTGGCAGCGCAAATTGATTTCTTGACATTAGCGGATACGGCGCAAGCGGAAGCGCAAAAATAATATTATATAAAGCCGATAATGGAATTAAGGTTAATAGCCATATATTTATTATCCAAAAATATCGCTTTGCTATGGCTACACTTTTATTGGATATGGTCTGCCCGATACCGAATACCGTGCCTCCGACCGCGAAAATAATTAACCCGATGATAACCGCTATAGGGTCTTTGTCGTCTGGATATATAATTGCGCATGAAGCAAGTAAGCCAATGAAATTCAGAGCCGTTGCTAAAATCGCGAAAATCTTAGCGTCAGTTTCCGGTGCCGTTTGTTTCTCGCTCTCAATTCCTTTCAGCAGATAATCCGTCGTTACCTCAAAGAAATCACTCAGGATGATTATTTTTTCGACGTCGGGGATACTTTGCTCGCTTTCCCATTTTGATACAGCTTGGCGGGATACGCCTAACTTGTCTGCGAGCTCTTCTTGGGATATGCTTTTAGCTTTACGAAGACTTTGTATTCTATCTGCGAGGCTCATTGCATTATGCTCCTTTCCGTGATAATGTAATTATCGCATAAACTAAGGTTACATTCCATCAACCACGCTTGATATCTTGTCAACTCATAGTTGCATTGATTCAATAATGACCTCTATGCGGCTTCTTTGCCAAGGCGCGATTCGCCGCTGGGCGCAATATATAGTTCTCCGCGTTTTTATAGCATAATTGGGCTGGCCGTGATATAATCGTACAAAATATCAGAAATTGCGAGAAATAATAATGAATAAATTCTTCATTCACGATATTAATATTCCTCAAATCCGATCTGCATGTAACTTCTGGATGATGCGTACCAACGGGGGCGCTTTTTATAGGGAATTTCTTGAAAATAAATTTATTGCCATCGGTTGGAATGCAATACGTATCGATATGATCGACCGGGAAAACGATGCTCTTAAGAATATTATCGCGAATAATTATTCAAAGGAAAGACAGCCCGGCACCCCTGTGAATAAATGTTTGCGTTTTATATATGGACTATGTAATGACGATATCGTCGCGATAGTTGGGGAAGGCGAAGTAACCTTTGCCTTAATAGGTGAATATTTTGAAAAGCTAGATGCTTCCACTACGGTTAATAAAGAAATAGAAGCCACTCAGAAAATTGGGGAGGATCAACACAGAAATGATACCATTGAATGCCCGTATATAAAGCGCCGAACAATTCAAATTATTGGTTCCAGAGCTATCTCGGAGTTAAATCCGCACCTATATAAAGCCTTGGTTGTAAACAGACATAGCCTTAGCAGCTTAAATTGTTATGCAGAATATATACTAAGTGAATGTTATGATATTTATAACTATTGTAATACATTGACCATGACTTTCCGCGTTCAAGCGCGTGATAAGCTTGGTTCTTTAGATATTTCCGGATTTATATTTTACGCTACTCAACTTCTCTGTTTAGATGAAGATAAATTTATTTCGGCGCGAATGAATTTGTCTTCACCGGGCGAAATTCTTTTTCAAATCGAAAATGGGTTACAATTCATCGAGGCTCACTGGAAGGTTCTCTTGGGTCTTGCGGCTATTCTCTTTGGAGGAAGCATAGAGAGTCCCTCGCTAAAGGCCAAAATACCTTCTTTGAAGAATTTTGTTATAGATTTGATCGATAGCAAGAGAACGCGAGAAATGAAAAATTTAGATTTATACGAAAAAAGAGAAAAAGTGCGAGGAATGGAATTAGATAATGAAAGCAAAGAATTGGATAACATAAGCAAGGAATTAGATAATCGGCGAAAAGAAATAGAACTTGAAAGAATCGTTGAAAACCTAATAGATTCATCTCAAAAGCTGAAGATATCGCCAATTGATGATAAAATCATTCCGCATGATGCGCTGCTTCCCTATAAGGACAATGACAAGCAAAAATAATAATTTTATTTGCTTGCGGTTCGTATACCTGTCTACTCCTAGTGTATAGGCCTTATGCTATTGTATATTTATTTGAGAGGGTGAAAAACATGGGACTATTCTCTAAAAAGCCGAAGGTGCTCATTGTCATGGTGAAGTACGAGCGCATGGCCGGTTTAGCGTCCAAAGATGAGATAATCAAAAGTGTTCTGGCCGCTACGCGATACTTCAAGGACTACAAGGTTTCCGATGTGAAGCTCGTCGTCCAGCCTTGGCTCGAGTCCATGTTCCCCAATGATGCCGAGCTGCAAAAGGCGGCGAAAAAAGCCAACGCTTTTGCCGCTAGCAAATACGGTTACAGGGATGCGCCCGGCAACAGCGAAGGTCTAGGCGGCGAACAGCCTGTATGCTACTTTATCTATAAGCTCAGATAAGCCAAGGTTAGAATCACGGCGTGAAAGGCAGCGAGGAAATGCCGCTATTTAAAAAGAGAGAAAAGAAAAAGGAACCCGGCTCCGCCGTCCTGCCAGAGCCGCGCTTGGAAACGGCCGCCTTAGAACACGCCATCGTCAGAGCAAATATGAGTATCGTCACTACCGGCGTTGTTGGCGACGGCGATTTGCGAGCAAGGGCAAGCTATCTCGAACGTTATTTTGACAGCGCATCCGACAGGCTTCAGAGCGTGTCTAAAAATCATGAAGAAATGAACATGATGTTGGAGCGGGCGGAGTATCTGCGCGCTCAAATGGAGAGTACTCCTTACGAACAATATGTGCTGTACGCCCGTATCGTTATAGACAACGTTAAGAGCGGAGGGTATGGATTTCAAAGCTTCAAGGTCGTATTCAAGGCCGTCCCGTTGTGGAGGCTTTTGGGTTGCCGGCTCTATTCCGGAGACGAGCGGTACACGGAGGACGGCCACATCATCTACGCGATCGGGTTCGTCGCGCCGAAGCCGCAGCTCGAATTGATACAACAATCCTTGAGCAAGTCCGCGGAATTCGCTAAAATCTGTTCTCCGAAGACGCCCTTCAAGCTCGTAGAAGAACTCCGGCTCAGCGAACCGCTTGTGAAAGAAGGAATAGTACTGCTAGACTCCATAGGAAAGCAAAAGGATGTTTATGCCGCCAATGCGTCGGGCGCGCACAACAGCTTAAAGCGTGAGGGTCTAATTTAAAAGGGGGAAGCGGAATGGCCGGCGACCGCGTCAACGAAATAAAAACGGATGCTTTGCCCGATTGGGAAAACGTCTATGTATTTATCTCGTCCACCTTCAACGATATGCACGCCGAAAGGGATTTTCTCGTCAAGCGTGTTTTTCCCGAGCTTTCGGCGTGGTGCGAAGAGCGGCGGCTCCGTCTGATCGATATCGATTTGCGATGGGGCGTTACCGAAGAAGATTCGGAGCATAACAAGCGGGTTGTCGAGGTATGCTTGCGCAATATCGATAAGTGCCGGCCGTTCTTCCTGTGCTTTCTAGGGCAACGTTACGGATGGATACCCGGCGAGAACGACATAAACAACGAAACGTTCGATGAATTTCCCAAGCTAAGGAATTATCTCGGATGCTCAGTGACCGAAATGGAGATTCGCCACGCGCTTCTGGATCCTATGCACAAGGATCACCGTGAAGCGGTAAAATACGCCTTTTTCTTTTTGCGCGAAGAGAGCTACCTCAAAAAGCTCGTTTATCCGCCTCTGCGCGCTATTTATACCAACGAATCCGAGAATACGCAAGAAGGCCGCAAAGCTGCGGATGAAAAGCAAAAAGAGCTGTACAAAAGCGTCGCCGATACAAAGCGCCCTGTCGTTCGGTATCGCGCGGATTGGGATCAATTCCTAAAAACGCCCGAATTGCGCTTGGCTAAAAGCGCCGACGCAAAGCTCTCTGAAGGGCGGCTTTACAATTTCCGAACCGAAAGCGATATGCCGCTCGCATCCTATATATTGGATTTATTAAAGGACGCGATTATTCTGCGATTCGGCAACAGAGAGCTTGCCGGTGAAACAGCCTTGCAAAAAGAGCTGGCAGAGCAAAGCCGGTTTGTCAGGATGGCGGCGGAAGGATATATCCCAAGAGAATCGTTTGAAAAATTACTTGACGACTATGTCGCCGGAGCCGACAATCGGCCTCTATTTATCATGTCAAAAGGCGGTATAGGCAAAACCAGCTTCCTAGCCAATTATATATTGGAATCCAACAGCAACGTCATCTATCGCTTTTTGGGTATCAGCGACCATTCCTACTCGGCAAGCCGGCTTGTTGTTTCTATCTTGCAGCAAATAGGCGCAAGCATTCCGGAAAATCCAAAAGAGATTCTAATTCAGTTTTCCGTATTGCTCGCCGACGCCGCCGAGCGTGGCGGCGCGACGGAGGATAAGCCTCTTGTAGTCGTAATCGACGCCTTAGATCAGCTAACCGAGGGCGGGGCCGGCTTTGCGTTTCTCCCTAAGAATCTTCCCGCGTGCGTAAAGCTTATAGTCAGCTGCCGCTCCGACGCGGCGCTGACCGAAGGATTCATAAATGGCGCGCGCTCGTACGCCAAGCTGGTAGAATTGCCAGGCTTTGACGAACCCGGCGAAAAGCTTGCGCTGGTCGAAACCTATTTGAATACGTACCTAAAAAAGATGGACGACAAATTGATCGGGGAGCTAATCGGCCTTACCGGCACGCATAATCCGTTGTTCTTGAAAATAATCTTGGGCGAGCTTCGGGTTTTCGGCTCGTACGATAATCTTGCCCAAAAAATTCGCGCTACGTACGGCGTTACCCCGACAAGCGCCTTTAATGCCGTATTGGAACGTTTGGAGAACGATCCGGCGTATCACAGCCTCGACACTAAAGCCGCCGTCGAAAACGTCTTCTGCCTGATTGCGCATTCCAGATACGGGCTTTCCGCAGAGGAGCTCGGCGCTATGCTCGTCGATAGAAAACTTGCAAAGACCAACGAAGAAGCGGTCGACGCGGTGCATCATCTGGCGCGTCAGATGCGGGCGTATGTTGTCTGGCGCGACGGGCGGCTGAACTTTTTTTTCAACGCCTTATATCTGGCCGTGCAAAAACGCTACATAAAAAATTCGAGCGCAAAGCTATGGCACGACACTATCGCGAAGTATTTTGCACTTATGCCGGCGGACGATCCACGCAGGCTAATGGAACTGGCTTATCAATACTATAATGCCGTGCAATTTAATAAATACGAGGAACTGCTCTGCGACTATCGTCATCACGCAAGCCAGCTTGGCCGCTTCGGCGTGGAGGCAATTCTGGAGGATTGCGAGCTATCCAGCGGCAAGAGCGTTGCGCTGCTTAGGGATTTTTACTGCCTAGCGGGCGTCGTGCTTAGGAAATATCCCGATCAGCTTCCATCGCAGCTATGGGGCCGGCTGCTTGAAAACGGCGATCCTCTATGCGACGCGTTGATTCGCAGCGCAAAAGATATTTTATCACAGGCCGGCGGGATATGGCTGCGTCCAAAGCTGCCCTTCTTCGACCGTCCCGGAGAGGGCGCGGTAATACGCGTGCTGAAGTCCGATACGTCGATGGCTGATAGATTTTCCATATCGCCAGACGAAGCGTTTATGGTTACGCCAACCGGCAACGGACCACACGGCGGTAAAGGCGCTTTTTTCGTATGGGATCTTGACAAAGGGCGCGTCATACATCGCCTCTCCGTAGACGCCCATAGCGCGGAATCGGCCCATTTTTCGCCAAACGGAAAATATCTGGTCGGAAATTACGGGTTCTGCGGTCAAAAAATATGCGTTTGGGACGCAGACAGCTTTGAAGCGGTCTGCGAATTTTCCGGAGAGCTCCCTTTCCATATGACCAAAAAAGACGGGCCGAACTCTATAGCATACGCGGACAAAATCTCATTCGCGATTACCCCGGACAGCAAGGGCGTTGTTGCTGGGACGAAAGAGGCGCTGACGGTCTTCGATATTCGCGACGGCAGTGTTCTATCGAGCTTTCCATATAAATACGATAATTTCTCATACGCCTTTTGCGGCAACGTTTTAGCCGTCGGAAATCTTCATCCTGATCGGGATAATTGGGGCTATCTGCGGTCGTGGGGGAAGCCAAGGGGATATTGCCCCGTGGTATTGCTGGCGTACGAAGGCTCATCGCACCGGCTTACTATATTACGCGAATTGGAGGGGCATACAAGCTCCGTATTTGCAGTCGCGCTCAGCCAGGACGGGCAATACGCGGCGAGCGCCGATCAGGACGGAATAATACGCATCTGGTCTGTGAAAACCGGAAGCATGATAAGCCAAATTCAAACAAAAGGGAGCAAGGTGTGTACGCTGTCCTTTTCGCCGGACGGTACGCGCCTTATGGCCGGCGGCAGAGAGGGCGCGCTCAACTTTTACTCGATTAACGAAGGCGAATTGCGCAGGCGGATTTCATGCCATATGGGTTCGATTGAGCATGCCGTTTTCACCCATGGCGGTTCCCGCTGTATCGCGCTCTGCGTACAACCAGCCGTTATAAAGGAGTTCTCGCTTTCGGAAGGAGAGACGATAGATACCTCCAGCAGCGAGCGTTACAACAATTTGGGAAAGAACCAAAAATCCGGCGTTTTTGTCGCGTCGTCATATATAAATTATGTGGAGCGCAACCATGTCCCGCTTGATATGGAGCCCTTTGGGACGATCAGCTTTTTTGACGCGGACACGAACGATTGGATTTCTGACGCCGCGCTGCTATCCCTAAACAATACGGATTTCCCGTTCCTAAAGCCGGACGGAAGCGGCGCTGTCTCCAAAAACGACGCCCTTGAGCATGAACGCAGCGTAAATATCGGCTACTGGGATTTCGGGGATTTTCCCGTATTGAAATCCGATTTCCCTTGTACAAAGCCGTTTAGAGTCACGCTCTGTGAAAGGCCGTCATTTTCAAACAATCATCGGCGCGTACAATTCAGCTCCGACGGCCAGTATGCCGTATGCACGCCGCATAGCGACAATCGAATCCTGCTATACAGCGTTACCCTCGGCAAGGAAATCTCCGCCGTTCAATGGAAAGGGGAAACGGTAACCGCCGTTTTGACGGAAGGCGCTTTTGAATACGAAGAGTCGCTGCACGACACGCTTTTCGAAGTGAGCCCGGACGGAACGCTGATCTACGCGTTTAATTCCCAGAGCGGCTATCTGCGCGTCTACAAGGCGAGCAAGGGGAAAGCCAAACTAAAAAAGAAGGTTCGGATAAAGGATTTTAAAGGGCATAGCTTAGGTTACGGATATAGCACCGATCGTATGAGTGTCATCAACGGTAGAATCTTGGTGAATACCGAAGATTTCGCGGCGGTCATAGAGCTCGAAAACTATAAAATGTTGTTTCAACTCGATAAGAAAAACGCCGTCGATTCGGGATATTCGTCCGACTACGATACGCATGCCGCGCTGCATCCGGGCGGAAGACTTTTGTTTCTTTCGCGCAGGCTTTTTGACGAGAAAAATCAGGAACACCCAGAATGTCTGGAAGTTTGGGATGTTAACAGCGGTAAATTCTTAACGCGCTTCTTTTCGGACGGGCACATAAGCAACGTAATCGCGGAAGCCGATCAGGCGACGTTTGCCTGCGCAAACGGGCAGCTTTGTACGTTGTTTTTAGAGGGATTTAAATTATAAAGGGAGGCGGAATATGGGCCTATTTACCAAGCACACCACTCTAGCGATCTTTACCTGCTATTTAGAAGACGAGAAGCATCCGGCGCCGGAGGGCACTTTAGCGGAGCATAACGCGTTCACCGCTAAGTTTGTTAAAACGCTCATGGATAGGCACTATAAAGATAAGCTATCGGCAAAATGGAATTATCTTTTTCTATACATGGTGCTGCCCGGCGATTTGTATAGAAAGCAGTGTGGGTCAAGCGATTTCCGCGACCCCGAAACCAATATAGTTTCGCGTCAGAAACAGTTTTTTGACTTTTGCGACGAACTAAAGAACGTGTGGCGGGAGAAGCTCCTGGAACGGTACCCGCGATACAATCAAAAGGAATTGGCGAGCGCATTCGCTAATGCGGAATACGATTGGTTCCCGGAATACGGAGCCGCCGTGCTTTCGGCGATTGTCCCGAATCTCGTAAAAAAAGGTGCGGAGCAGTTCAAGGGCACCGCTTTCTAACTAATCAGCTATCGGCTTGCTTGGCGGGCTTATGGTAGGGTTCGACAGCCTGGGCGTCGGAATATGGTAAACGGGGACGTGTTCCCGCCGCGCAAGGCAAATGGTTTCGTACGTTCCCCCTCCGCCCGAAAACAGCGTTTCCTCGCCGTTCCATAGTGCAATTAGGAGGTGTGCGTTTTTTGCGATATATAGGCCTGCCTGGCGGTAGTAAAAACCGCGCGGGGGCGTATCCCCAGGCGCCGGTTCCAGCGGCTCGACGACAAACGCGCCTGATGCGCTCTTTAGCAATTTGCGGAACTCCTCCCGGGAATCCGAGTCAAAATCCCGCTCGTAATCCTCGCGCGCCATAGGCAGCGGCACGCTAAACCGGCATCCCGCTTTCAGCGCCGCATGCGCGCAGATCCTGTCCGCGCCGTCTGCGAGCGAGGAAAGCACAGTAATCGGGAAGCGCGGATATCGCTCGCATAGCCCGAGCAACAGCGATTCGACCTGCTTTTCAAGCATACCGGCGCATTCAGGAGGAATGTCCCGGTGTCCGGTTACGCCGGCGAAAATTGGCAAGGCGGCGGAATCAGACATTTGCATATATCATCCTTTCAAAAAATCGCTGCGGGTTCTGCCAATATTATCACATTTGTGGTTTATTATCTTTATACCACGCCTTAGATAAAGCCGCAATAATTACAAAATAATCGCATTGGAGGGAACGGCGCGCATGTCAACCTTGAGAAAAGCCAAAGGAATCGCCCGCAAAGCGCATGATGGACGTCAAGATAAAGGAGGCGTCCCGTATATAGAACATCCATTGGCCGTCGCGTCAAAAATGCCAACGGATGAATTAAAGATCGTCGCCGTGCTGCATGACGTCGTTGAGGATGAACCCGAAAGGTTCGGCTTTAACCAGCTTAAAAGCTATGGCTTTTCCGAGGCGGTAATCGCGGCGCTTGAATCCCTCACGCGGGGTGAAAACGAAAACTATTGGGATTACCTGCGCCGCGTCGCGGACAACGACTTGGCGATAGAAGTAAAGCTGGCGGATCTCGCGCACAATTCGGAACGAAGCAGGATTCCCGCCCCGAAGCCGGAGGACATCGCCCGCTGGGAAAAATACCGCAAAGCCGCGGAGTATCTTTCCGACGTCAAGGCGTTTAAGGCGCACAATCAAAATATTGATTTATCCAAAGAGCCCTTCAAGTATATTCTTCATCGCAAGCTGTACGCCGCCCTTCGCGAGGATTATTCGGCCCTATGCGATGCGCTGATGCTAGTTTTGGAATCGATATCAAAATCGGTCTGTCCTTCGGCGATCATACAGGGGCGAGCGAAGAATCTGGACAGCTTTACGGAAAAATGCGCCCGCAAAGCCAAAAAATACGGCAAGAGCCATTTTGCGATGATGACCGATCTATGCGGGACGAGGATTATCCTGCAAACCACGGGCCAGGTCGCCGAATTTTGCGAACTGCTCAAGCGATATTTCGAAATCGATGAAGAAAACAGCGAGGACGCCGGCTCGCGCCTGGGCAACGATCAGTTCGGCTATATATCGCAGCACTTTATCGTTTCCTATATGTTAGAGCTTACGAATATCCTCGGCGTGGAGATCGACGTGCAGCGTTTTAAAGGGATGAAGGCGGAAATCCAGGTGCGTACGCTGGCGCAGCACATCAACGCCGACACCTTGCACGACCGCCTGTATAAAACCGCCGTAGAGCCTCTGAAAGAGCATTGGCGCGAGGGCTCCAAGATAGCGGCGATGGCCGAAATCCTTGACGGAAATCTAAATGCTTTCGTTGAAGCGTACGATAGATTTAGCCTGCACCAGCAATCATACATGGGCGTAGAAAAGATCAAAGAGGAGCTCCTTATTCTCGAAGCGATGAATTTCGGCGAGACTTATCCGTTTACCAAGTTTAGGAACTCGCTGAAAATGGCGGCGTATCTTAGAAATCTTGGCCGCAATTCCGAAATTGTCGATTTGCTAGAAGCTTTTGTATCGGCGGAGGCGCAAGGAAACCTGAAGCTAGATTTGCTCTTCCAAACGCGCCTCTGGTTTGAGTACGGGCTTGCGCTGTTAGGCTCCGGCCAGCAGTCCCACATAGCCCACGACTATATCGGCAATGCGCTTGAAAGCTATGAATGGCTGGAAACCGATAGAAGCTCGAAGTGGCAGGATGCCAAGCGCTTCTATGTCTCCATGGCGCTTATCGCAGGAACGCTCGCGCACAGAAAGGACTGGCTCGACCGCGCCTTGCGCTTAGATTTTACCAATCCCTATGCGTGCGCGGAGCTCCTCCCCCATACCGAATTGGATCCAAGCCTGATACACGGCGCAATATCGGCGGCGGAGGATCATCTGCGCGGCGGCATAAACGAGCCGGAGGTGCATTTCGTTTTGGGAAGGCTGTGGTTTGCGCTCAGCGAAGACGAAGACGCGCGCGCCATAGGTTATTTCCTCGACGGATTGTTGTTCTATCTTTTTCGCGCAGAAAAAGAGAACATTCGCGTCCGTCAAGTATTAGAAAGAGAGATACAATATTTAAGCGGCAGAAAGATGGATAAAGCGAAAAAAACGCTCGCCGGCTTAGCAAAGCTTGCCTTTGGGCGAGTATATGAGGACGCGTCCGCCGCGGCGGACAAAACCATTTGGGTCATAAGCCACAACGCCGTCTTGGCCTCGTCCGCACCGGGATATAGCATTCGCGCGTTTAATGCCCGCGACTTCGCGGGGCGCGTAAAAGAGATGACGGAAGCCCCAGGGTATCTGTTTATGGAATCCGGCGGGGAACTCGACGAGCTGCTCGTTAAGGCGGCGCTGATTATCGGGCTAAAGGTTGTCAGCACGTCAAAGGATATGAATCTGCGCCTGGCGCTAAACGACAAGGTTCGCGGAACCAAGCGTTTCTATACGCTGCCCTTAGAGGCCGAGAGCCTGACGGGACTGTTTTCCGAGCGCAAATCATATCTTACAGAAGCGCAAATCGATTCGGTCGCGAAGAACGCGCACGAACGCTATGTCGCGCAGCGGTTTAAGAAAATGCGTGATAGCGGCGAAACCCCCGGTGATTTGGGCGAGCGCACCGCGTTTTGGGCCAAACTCGACGAAACCTATAAATCGTCGAACCTCGATCAAGCCGCGTTTACGCCCGTTATGTTTGCCGCGCTGGGATATAAGTTCACATCGAATCGCAAAGGAGCGAAGGGCTGGGACGATCTATCGGCTACCGAGCAGGAACGCCTGGCGAGGATCGAGCACGGCCGATGGAACGCCGAGCGGACGATGGCGGGATGGAGCTATTATCACAAGCGCGATAACAAAAAGCTCCTGCATAACCTCATCGTCGCGTGGGATGAGCTATCCGAGGAAGATCAGTATTTTGACACGAGCGTTATAAACAATTTTGCCGAAGCGGGGCTGTATCTGCATAAGATTAGGAAGTGAACCACATGCACACATCCGACCTCAACGCCCCCAGAACTAGGCTCCTAGAGCTATACCGCATATTGGAATCAGCCGCCGCGACGACAGGGCATATCAGCATGCGCGACATGAAAAAGCGTCTGGACGAGCGGCTTGGCTTGGGAGAGTATGACCGCAGGACGATGTACGAGGATTTATGCTTGCTCGACGCCATAACCAACCTTAGCGTAGCGTACGATAAAAGGCTAAGGGTGCATAATGTCGCCCTAAAGGAAAATCTCACTAAGCAGGAGCTGCAAATCGTCGTCAACGCTATCCTTTCGGCCCGCTTCGACTCCGAAATCGAATCCGGCTCTCTAGCGCACAAGCTATACGCGCTGAGCGGCTACAAAAAAGCGCCGGGTTTGGCGCCAAGCGCAGTAGGTAGAGTCAAGCTCGGCGCGGGCGAAGATACCTTGGATAAGCTGGCGTTCATTCAAAACGCCATAGAAAAGAAGCGCAAGATCATGTTTGATTACCGCAAATATACGCTTAACAAAAAGTTCGAGGTCGTCCGCGCTGGCTGCCTCGTAAGCCCATATAAGATCCTTTGGCAAAACGACATGCTCTATCTTGTGGGCAACTTCGAAGGCAACAGCTTTGCCCATTACCGCCTAGAGCGTATATGCAATCTGCGCATTATGAAAGAAAAGCGCAAGCCCGTAGACGATATCGTCGGCGTTGGCAAGCCGTTCGACGAGGCCGAGTATCTGCGGCTGGCTGTAGGGCTTTCCCGCGGCGAACGAACGCGAGTTGTCATACGCTTCCAAAGCGCCGCTTTGAATGATGTTCTCGACAGTCTTGGAAAAGACGTACGCTTAAGCCCGGAAGGGAATAGCGGCTTTACTTTGGACGACAAGGTATTGCTAAACAAAAAATTTATCCGCTGGGTTTTGGGTTTTGGCGCGTCAGCGGAGGTATTGGAGCCTAAAACGCTGCGCGAAGAGGTTGCGGCTGTTATAAAAGAAGCCGGGAAAGTATACGATGATGTGCATCATGAGTGCACAGGCAATATGCGATAATTGTAGCGAGAAGGAGGATAACGAAGATGCTGCTCAATCTCTTTCATCACAAGGACGACGCGTCCTTCACGAAAGCCATAGCGCCAGTCAAGCAATCCTATGTTACCGGGAAATACATCGCAGGCGATAAAGCCTTGGCGCTGCCTTTTGCAGAAGATTATTCGAAGATGTTCGGCACGGCCGCAAAGGCAAATCCGGCGGAAGCGGCAACCCTCCTGGACAAAAGCGTCGAGGGGCATTACAACCATTTTTGTAACGTCGTCGCAGCGCTGGTGCATATCATCACATACGCTCAAGGCCATATGGAGGCGCTTTTGCCGGAAGGCGAGACGGACGCCGAGCAAGATTTTTCCGATCAGCGCAGGCTGAATAACATGTTCAAGGCCTATTATCACGACGTCGGCAAGACGATAGTTTCGCGCAAGCACGCGGTCGAGGGCAGCGCGCTGTTCGCCGAGCCGAAGGCCTCCGTTCGCTTTCGCTTCGAGGAGATTTTCGCTCAGTATCCTGGCTGTAAAACAGATTCGCGCACGCTTGCGGATTACGCCGAAAACATCGGCGCGCATGATCTTTTTGGCACCATCAGTACCGGCGAAAACGGAATCCTAAGCGCAAGCGGCGTCATAGACAAGTTTAATAGCCTGTATTGCAACAAAATAACCGCTGTGAAAACCGCCGTATTCGATTTGTGGCTATTAAACGTCGCGGATATTATCGTGTCCATTAACGACCATATACCCGGGAAAACAAAATGGAACGCGCAGCCGTGGCAGTGGGTCGCGCCCGGAAATATGAACGGCTACATAGAAAAGCTCTTGAATTCATATAAGGGCGCGTATCTGTTGGAGGATCTCGATTTTTCGCTGCAAATCGCCGGCCAAGGCAATGCCTTCGCATACGCCAAAGCCTTGGCCGAAAGGCGCGCCGCCTACCGGTTCCAACGCCTTGCGCGGCAAACCCTGGGCGACGTTTTAGAGAGAAGCAAAACGTTTCCGGCCGGTTTAAAAGACGCGGCGATCAAACTCTTGGAGGACAAAGCCTTGATCCCCTCCATCGAAGCTCTCCTTCGCGGGGAATTTGGCGAAAGCTTCGGCGAGTATTTCGGAACGATGCTGCAATTCGACTATGCCCTGGGGTTCTTCAATACATTGGCCAAGCGGGCAGTAACATGGCTCGAAGTAGAGCTATCGGGCGGGTCGTTTCGTACGGGATGGCTGTACAATCAAAAGATTCCAACGGAAAACGAGTATAGCGGCGAGTTTATAGACCGCTACAACGCCGAGTGCGTCGTCAATAACTTCATGATGGTGCTGGCGGGGGTCTTCGGAGAGATTCACAGGCTAACGGCGGATCAAGGCTGCTGGAACATCGAATTTGAAGACGCTGGCAATCGACTGACCGACTCCAAAGCCGAAAAGCTTCTGTATTTCGACGGCGCGTACCGCGCGGGGAACGCAAGGGTGCTGCTTATGCGGGAGATCATGCTGTACAAAGGGTAAAGAGGGCCGTTTTTATAATTATTTGAAAGGCAAGGTGCAAAACATGGGATTATTTACTCGGAACAACAATCAGCCACCGGCGTCCGGCGATGACGGAGGGCTCAGGCGCGTATCCGTATATTTTGTGAGCATATTCGGCGAAACAGTCGAAATACCATGGATGTCTCAAGAGGACATTAGACTGCTGACCGATAAGCTCACGGATCGTGCGCATGCGGAGCGAATAAAAGCGTTTATGCAAGCACATCAGGTTGAGCAGTTCAGATTGCCCGGCGATATGCCGGAAATAAAGTCGCAGGAGCAGTTTGTCGCTTATGTGAATAGGGAGATTTTCCCTAAGCATCCGGGCGCGACCATAAATCTAGTAAATACAAGGGAAATGCTTTGGTTTTTGGTCTCCGATCATAAATAAGGGGGGCCCGCCATCTGGAATACGCCTGGGACGGCATCGCCGGATGGAGAAAATAAGGCTGGGAAAAGGTCGGGTATTAACTCCGGATTATAATAATAACTTCCCGGCGGTTTCGCCGCCGGGAAGTTATTAGGTTCTTTATGCAGCAAACAATGCTCGCTTGACAGCCATTTATGCTTCGATCACCTCAACGCCCTGAAGCCGCATAGCATTCAGCTCGGACGCGCTTGCCTCGTTCTTATCCGTTACCAAAACGTTTACGCAGGAAATCGGCGAGATATAGGCAAAGCCTTCTTTTCCGATTTTAGAATGATCCGCAACCACCAATACCCGATTCACCCTTTCAAGCATGCGTCTTGATACATCGGCCTCCTGATGATGATAAGTCGTCAGGCCATGACTGGCGCTAATCCCGTCGGTCGCAACAACCATCTTCTCAACACGGTATTTTTGTATCTGCGCTATGGTATCGTTTCCGTATGAAAACTGATATTGCAAGTCCAACTGTCCGCCTAGCAAAATAACGTTGACGGAATTATTGTACGCGAACTCCTGAGCGATCAGCAGTGCGTTAGTTACAACCGTTAAGTTGCTGCGTTCCGCAAGTTCTTTTGCGAGATAGCGCGTTGTCGTTCCCGAATCGATCATCAGCGTGTCGCCGTCTTTGATTAAGGCCGCGCAAGCTTGCGCGATGCGAACCTTTTCCGCTTTATTAATATTCATGCGGTCGT
Source organism: Christensenella sp. UBA941 (assembly GCA_002293365.1). Lineage (GTDB taxonomy): Bacteria > Bacillota > Clostridia > Christensenellales > UBA941 > UBA941. Next base: position 15,459 of record DBDD01000176.1, read on the forward strand.
TCAAGGACATATCGTAGTACGATTTTTTAGTGCTCACCGCGCCTCCATGAACCCGGCGCAAAAGCCCCATCTGCTCCATCTCCGACAAATCGTTGCGAATCGAAACATCTGATATGCCAAAAACATCAACGAGATCGGACACCTTCACTCTGTCTTCTTTTTTCAGCAATTCCATGATGTCATTTCTTCGCCGGGCCGTATCGCGATTCTTTATGGGCGCCATATTATTCCTCTCCGTTTAAACGCTCGCCGACCGCGCCTCCGGGATGGATCAAGGCGAATTGTTCGCCGATAAATCCCGTTTCTTCCATAACGGCAACCTGCAGCGCGTCAAATATGGCGGCAAGTGTGACAAAGCTGCTTGTTCCCTGCATGTCGTACTTATCCGTTTCGCGATATACCCGCATGGGCAGCGTAACGTCGCTCATTTGCGCCATTGGCGAGCTCGCGTTTTCGGTTATGGACAGGACACAGGCGCTCTTCTTCTTTGCAATTTCGATGATCGGCAGCAACTCGGCCGTTTTTCCGCCGCGCGAAGCCGCCACCAAAACGTCGCCCTCCTGCAAAAAGCCGGTAGCGCCATGTACCGCCTCGGATGGAGAAAGGAACCTTGCCGGACGCTCGATACAGCACATCGAATGGGCGAAGTGCCGGCACGCGATACCCGAATGGCCGCAGCCGCTAACGGCAATGCGCTCCGCTTTCGCGAGTATCTCAACAGCTTTAGCGAACGCCTCCCAATCCATGCCTTGGACGCTGTCTTGAATAGCTTTCGCTTCGATAAAAAATGAATTTCTAGCAAGTTCTAACGCTTCTTTCTTCAAACCCGAGCCCCTCCCCCGTCAACTGTATTTTTCGATTGTAACATGATTCCGGAATATAATCAACGCCAAAACGAATTCAATACATAAGATAAATATAAATTAATGTAGACATATCGAAATGCATGTGTTATCCTGTTGTCGTTGAGAGGTGCCCGAAAGATGTTGAGACATCCTGAAATTCAAGTGCTGCAAGGCACGGGGATCAGCAATGGAAAAGACGTATACAACATCATTCGCGCGGGCGCGGAGGCGACGGGGACGACAAGCGGTATTATGAAAGCCGCCGATAAAGAAGCGATGGTAGACGAAATGCTCGGCGCGCTGCGGCGCGCTTGGAACGAGAATCATAAATAATTTATCAGGAGGCGCTATTATGGAGTTCAAGGTGTTTCAAAAAGAACTGGAGCTGCAATCGAGGGGCTGGATTCCCACATTCCACGACGTAAGCAAAGAGGTGCTGGAGATCGTAGCAGCGTCGGGCGTCAAGAACGGCACATGCTGTATCGCTTCGCATCATACGACCTGCTCGGTGATGATACAGGAAGCGTCGCACGATTTGGATTCCTTTGATTTAGAATACATACAGCACGATCTGCTGGATATTATGCGCAAGCTGATCCCCGATTTCGCGGAGGAGCATCAGTATCGCCATCCCGGGCCGGTTCACGCGCAATTCGGCCGCTACGTGGGCGAACCCGGCAACTATACCAGCATGAATACCGACGGGCATCTTAGAAGCGTCTTTTTTGGCCGCAGCGAAACAATGACCATCAAAGACGGAGTGCTGGACGGCGGCGAGTTCGCGCATATCTATTTCGTAGATTGGGATCACGTCCGCGCGCGCCGCAGGCAATTAAATATCACCGTTATGGGCACTGCGGATGAAGTCGGCGACCGCAAATGGAACAACGGCGAGGTAATCAATACGCTTCGAAAGCATACCGAGGAAGAGCTCGCTTATATGCCGGAATTCGACTTGCAGCTTAAGCGCTAAGACTGCCGCGCATGGACGCGGGCGTGCATAATACCTCGCCCGCGTTCTTTTCATCATACATTTTATTCCCATTGCTATTCTATTGGCATATCAGATTAAACAGCATGATTTTCAGCACAAAACGCCCGTTTTCCGCCGCCATATCCATAATACCATCGTACTTTTCCACGGTATCTTTAATGCTTTTCAGCCCGATCCCGTGAAGATCGCCTTGCTTCGTGGTTGCAAATTCGCCGTCGGCGTTCTGCTTGAGCTCGCCGTCGAACGGGTTTATAAACGTCAGGCGCAGGTTTGGCTTTTCGTAGCTAATAGCAATGCTTATAATACGCTCCGGCGGTTCCACCAGCTTGCACGCTTCTATGGCGTTATCGATGGCATTGCCCAATATGACGGAAAGATCGGTGGTGTTCATGTGCAAAGTATAAGGCAGGCGCAGCTCGCAAGCTACTCGTATACCGAACTCCGCCGCCTGCTTCGCCTTGTAATTCAAGATTGCGTCGACGTCCGCGTCGCCGCTGTCCGCTACGTTTTCCGCCATATGCAAGCTGCCGATCAGCTTGTCAATTTTCTTGCCTGCCTCGGATGGCATGTAGTTATCTAAATCCAGTTTCAACGCCAGCAGGTGCTTTTCAAAATCGTGCTGCATTTTGCCGATAGCCGCCTGCGAGGTTTTTATCTGCTCAAACTGGTATCTATAAATCTCAATCTGTTTTTCAAGCTCCTGTCTGCGCATGGCGCGCTCGAAGATAAAAAATATCAGTACGGAGGACGTCAGTATCGCAATCTGTAAAAGTGAATAGAAAATAACGTCGCTGAAAGACATTTGAATTGTGTCGAGAGATTTCAACATAAAAGTCTCTGCGACCATCGCCATAATTTGAAACGCGATCAAAAACATATCACTTAATTTGAGCGCCGAGTATTTACGCAGAAAAACACGCGCGAGCGATCGCCCTATTACAATAAAAATGAGTAGGGTCAAAATCCCCGAAACGCTTGAATACAGCGGATCTCCGGTTAACTCTTCCCACCCAAGCCGGCTGATAAGCATTGTAATAAAGAGAACTACTTCTTCACTGAGCACGTTTATTGTTGTTATGATGATGGAAAAACCGAACTTCAAAGCAAAATTCCCTTTGAACAAAATATGGATAATCACAATATATATTGCGATAACCGACAAGGAATTTACCCATGGTATCCGCAAGATGTTTATTAGAAACAATGCCATAGTGGCGGCGATTATTATAACGCCTATCAAAACGGGACGCCAGCTATTTTTTCTATAGAGAAATTTAGATAGTATATATATTGCAAAACCAAACGAAACAAACCCCGTAAGTACGGACAGTATATTTGAAATGATATCCATTTTTGATTCACCTCATCCGAACTTTAATGTCTTTTATCACCGTATAGCTGTGGAGGGGTTAGCCTATTACGCATATCTTTTCCATAGCTTGTTTTCTATCTTTTCGGTAATTATTTGGATGTATCGGTTTATATCGTACTTTTCATCAATCAGGATATAATCAAGCCCATAACGCAAACACATTTCTAAATTGTATTTATGCGCCTCTTTGAGCTTCGCGATCGGAATATCGTAGTCACAGCGGCGCTTTTCTATAGCACGCTGGTATTTAACAATATCGCCGCAGCGCCCATCTAAGTACCGCTCGCTGAATATCAAGCATACGTAGTTTATTTCGCGAAGGTTATCGGCGGAAAATGAATCTTTATAATCGAACGGTATATAACATCCCTCGACGATCAAATTCTGGCCGTTTTCGATATTAGTATTAATGACTTCTCTAACAACCGGCCAAAGATAGGCCGTTAGCTTTGCGTTATCGCTTTCCGGCGTGAGATTTGTTTGTCTCGCTCGAACCAGGCCCATTTTCAGGTGATCGACGGACAAATATGGGTACGATAGCTTTTCAAGCAGCTTCTGCGACAGCAACGTCTTGCCCGTATACCCGCAACCAGAAATAAGCACTATCAATATTCCATCACCTTTTATATTTTTATCTTAATAACGGCATTATTTATATAATATATAGGATATATTATATTTAAATATTTTTCAAGTGGAAAGCTCTAAAAGATCGGTGTGACAATAAAATAATAAGATATGGTATTGTTTGCAAATATAGTGTGTTGATATACGAATCTAAAACATTTGTAATCAATTTGTTCGCTAACCGCTAAAGTTCGGAAACAGAAATCCGATATACATTCTGATTACAAGCGTAATCGTATGAAACAGATAAAAGAAAGGTGTTGTCGCGAATGGGAACAATGGTTGGCGATATTCACGCAGCGGATACTTCATACGCCAAAGCAGCGGCGGGCGCGGAGGAAAGCAAGGCTAAAAAAACGGGGAATCTCCTGCAAGAGTTGAAAAAGCAATTCAGCGACTTAAATATCGGCGTCGGCGGCTCCGGACGCGGCGCTACATTCTCGTCGGGGCTGAATAACGTATCTATCGCGCCGAATATCCTGAAGGAAATGAGCGAAGACCCGGAAGCGCGCGCAAAATATGAGGATGTACTGAACGAAATCCAAGGCAGTTGGAGAAACGCGTATAATCTTCGCTATCCGGGCAACGGCCGGCGCGTTTATCAGGAATATTTCATTATGAGCGACGGCGAGGTCGGCATGATGAGCATCTCCGAATCCGGAGGCTCGCCCCAAAATCCGGCCGTCGCGAAGCTGCCAAAGGACGACAAAGACAGCTGGCTGGAGCGAATCATGAAATCCATCGAGGAACGGGCGAAAAAGGAAATGGAAGCAACCAAAAAGACGGCGGATCAAGAAGCCGCCGACGCCCTATTGAACGCCGGCGGCGAAGGTCATTTGGATGTTAGGATATAAGCTGCGAGAAGAGCCGCTTTCAAGGGGCGACTCTTTCTAATATAGCGCTTTCCATTTTCTCATAGTCGTCGCGGCACAGTATATGTCCCGACTGTTCCATAACGATTAATTCTTTGTGCGGCGCGGAGAGCGCATTAATATATTCCTGCGATACGGCAAGCGGCGCAGCCGTATCATAAAGACCGCTGAAGATGTATATCGGCACGTCGATTTTAGGGATTTCCGTATGTAAATCCACGCCGTACATCTCGTTGACAAGCCCGGATTCCGAAAAGTTCGCGGACTGCGCGTTAAGCATGGTATCGAATATGTCTCCTAAAGAGTAATCGGGAGAGAACAGAGCGCCGTCCGCTATACCGAGCAAATTCGGCTGCACCATTTTATCGGATATCGTCTTATCGGATAAGCTTGAAAAAGTCTTGTATTCCGGCGTATCTATGCCCGCGTACGGGGGCGGGCCCATAGCCATAAGCGTCTCTTTATCTTTTTCGGAGGCTTGCTCCAATATTCTCTCATAGTCGTTTTGTTCCTGTTTAACGACGTTTGTAACCTGCGCCTGAGCAAAATATCCCCGGAATAAATCCGGCCTCTCGGCGACCGCGCGTAATGCCGGAATCGTGCTGAATGAAACGGCGGCTATATATATCTTATCCTGCCCAAACTCTTTTCTAAGCGATTCTGATAGCTCTAAAATGTCGTCCACAAATTGTCTTATTGTTAAGTTTGGCACGTCCGTATATCGATACGACTTTCCCGCGCCTCGCTGATCCAGATAAACTGCTGTAATATGCTCGGTGATATTGGGGTAAAGCCCTCTTGAGCTTGCGCCGAATGGTATCGCTAATCCCGGACCGCCGTGCAGAAACAGCATGACAGGATTGTTAATGTCCTGTGTTTCAATAAAGACATACTGTCGTGTTCCGTTCAATTCGATTTCGCGCATTTCGCTAATACCGCCTTGAGCGACTATCTCCGCGCTTCTCGTATTGGCGGCGCTCTTGCGGAATTCTCTGTACACGAGGAACGCTGCGCAAACAACTATTAGTAACGCCAAGATGGTCAGAAGAACCCGCAAGGCGTATCGCCGGATTTTTGGGACGGCATTTTGGTTTGTATTTTTGCTTGTCATCTTGTAACCCCCGATCAAGTCTTTAGCAGTCCTTGTCTTTAATATCATAACAAGGCAGTAAAATTCCATATTCATTTACAAATACATTAGCACGAATTTTCTCGAAAAAGCATAAGACGAGCACGGTTGGTCATTTTGCAGGCATGTTTGGTATACCCTAAATTTCTCTCGTATTTAGTTCCGTAATTATATTAAATACGGTTCTATTCTATCTCTTTGAACCGATACATAATTTTCTCCGGCGTTCCCCTACCCTTTTCACCGCTCTGAACCATCTGGCCTGTTTTTTTATCGTACCAGTACAGACCTTTCCACGCCCACGAAAACATAGTTAATACGAAGCTAATTTTTACGCAGTCATAAGCAATTCCGTTCACGGAAACGGTTTCTTCGCCTTCTTTCTTTGCGGCAAATTCACCGAGCCCCATCGCCCCGCGATTGTCGCCCGTACCGATAGAGTAGAAGACGATCTCGTCCTGGGCGGAACTGATGAACGCGGGCATCGCCATATCCATCATCTGATACCAGAGCCCGTCGCCGATTTTGAGCTTCTTGTCCTGCGCCTTTCCTTTGAAAGTTCCTCTAAGATGTATAAAGCCTTCGTGCTTTTCAGCCGCTAGCTCCGTATTATCAGACGGCCTGCTATAACGCCATTTTGTGTTGGACAGGCTTGAACTTACGGTGTGTATCTCTTTTGACCACTCCGTTCGGTCGCGGCATACTACTTGAACGATCTCGCTCTTATCGCTATAGTCCGAAATGATTATCCTTCGTTCTTCCTTGCCGTCCGTCTTTTCATATTCCAGCGTGGATGTTCCGGCAGTATATTCATACGCCGGAATGTCGTATGACTGAATAACGTTCTGGGAATATACCAGCTTTCCTTTCAGGAATACTTTATCTATGAATTGTATATTCGCAATATCTTCTACAGGGTTTTCGTCCAAGAGGATCATATCCGCTTCCATACCGGAGCGAACAACGCCCTTCCTATTGCCGACGCCAAGGTGCTCCGCACTGTTTTTTGTTGCGAGAACTATCGCCTGCATGGGCGTCAGGCCCGCTTCAACATAGTATGCAAGCTCTTTATGCGCCGCATCGCCGCCCATCGCCTCGAACATTGTATCCGTTCCCATTGCAATAGGAATTCCGGCGTCATGCAGCACCTTAAGGTTATGAAGGCTATGAGCGAGGCGCGCCTGATCCTTTTCGTATGTCATCGCGTTTACCGTCGGGACAAAGCGCGCGCCGCTTTCCTTCCAAAGCTTCACGATATCGTCGTCAGGAGAGATTGGCTCGTCGAGAATTCCGTGTTCTATACCGTATATGCCCGATTTAAGAAGCTCCCTGACGTCCTCTTTGTAGTAAACATGCGCGGTAGTATGCAGCCCCCGTTCTTTTCCTTCCCGGATGATCCTTTGCATCAGCTCCCTATCCAGCTTATTAATTTGAAGCTTTTCGCCGAAATAAAAGTAATCGCCGCCTTGGTACGTAAGCTTCAGGAAGTCGACTCCGGCCTCCTTCAGCTCCGCAATCCCTACATGTACCTGCTCCGGCGTTGTTACTTCTATCGCCAGTTCTTTGCGCATCCAAGGATTATTTCCTCCGAGAGTACTCGCGGGATGTCCGCCGGGCGCGGTAAAGTTAGGCCCGACGACGAGAAGCTCCGGCCCGACGATTTTCCCTTTGCGAAGCTCGTCGCGAAGCTTGTAGATAAAGCGTCTTGGCGCGCAAAGGTCTTTTACCGTAGTAATACCGAAAGGGAAGATTTTTTCTTTGAAAATCTCCGGAATCGTACCGTGCAGAAATTTGTCGCTGTCCTCGTCGCAACGGTTTTCCAGCCCTTGGATGTGGACGTGAGAGTCAATCAGCCCCGGCATCAGCGTCTTTCCGCTTCCGTCGATCATCCGTGCCGATTTTTTATCTATTTTAGCTGCTGTTATTTCCTGAATAACTCCGCCTTGTATGTACACATTCTGATGAAATTGCTCGGTTCCGTCTCCAACAACGACGTGCACGTCCCGGATAATAAATTCGCCGTTTCTCTTCTTTTTTGGTCTTGCATGATACTTGATTAGTACAAAAAGTACAACCGCAGCGCCAATTGCTATTTGAATCCACGCTATGATCGGTATTCCTAGAAACGTCGGCATCGCTAATTCCTTCTTTATGCAGTCTATTTATAATCCTCTTCGATAATATTCGACAAATATGTTGCTATATCCTTTTAGAATTATTACAGTTTCGACAATATAAACGAGCATTAATATCTATATCAACTGGATTTTCTACAAAAATTCGTATATTATTTATAAATAGCATGGCACGCAAATTTAAATTATAGCAGCGTTCCTCTCCGTACCGCAGGTGGAGCCGCCGTTCGACGAAACCAAAGTAGCAATTTTATCGCCTATAACGGCTTAAACATCGGAGAAGACTTAGATGAATTCCGGCGATACGAAGCTGTTCAGGCGGCGATAGACGACAACGGCGGAGTTATGAACGAAGACGAGGCGCTTGCATTGCTGGCGGAAATCGGCGTCAGCCGCGAGGGCGAAGATAGGTCGCAATGGTCGGTTGTATATAATATGTCGACGCCTTGCCGTTCGCTTCCGCAATAAAAAGCGCATCGAGGCAAAACGCCCAAAGATTACTATTTTTGAAATGAGGTCGTAAAGAGATGCAAGATTTAGGAATGTCAATGTTGTGGTTTTGGATATGCTATTTCCTTGTAACGCTCGTAGGTATATTGCACACCGTTTTTAACATTTATGTGCTGCACATGAAGCCGATGGACAAAAACGGGATGGGCGAGGGCTACGAAAAGACTAAGCCATGGCATCCGCTATACAACATAATTTTGTTTTCCTTGTTCGGATATCTGTATATAGCCGGGCTTCCGAATCCCTCCATTGGGGAAGCGCTGCTAACGGGCTGTATTTGGGTTCTGATTTGTATCGTATTCGATCTACTTGGCTGGGTTATCATAAAGCATCCCTGGAGCTTGACATATAAGGAGTTTTATATAGACTATCAGCCATGGATTTCTCTGATATACGCCGCTATCTTCGCCGGGCCTGTTATCGGCTATCTTTTCTGTTGATTTCCGCGCTATTTACGCGTGCTGCGCGCCGATGCTTCTCCTACCAGCTTTGCGAATCCGGCATACGTCCAATCCGTATGTCCCTCCAAATCATCGGATACTTTATGAAAGAAACAGCTGGGGATTTCACCTTTTTTTAGGCATTTTGCTATGCAAAAGTCGCAGCCACGGTCGTGATTCACGGGATTTAGCGGGCAATTATGATCCGCACAGGTACAAAAGGGTGGTTTTGGCATGCCGCGGCCTCCTCTTAAGCTATTATTCATACGCATTCGCGGATTGCGTTTAAAGTTTAAAGCCGGCGGGGGCTGATGTCAAGGGCGGCGAACGGTTGCTTCCATAATCGCGGCATTTGCAATAATATAATTCATATTAACCTCTCCGCGTTATCATAAATCGCCCTTTTATCGTCCTCTGAGAGCAACTTGTCAATAATAACAGCGATTGCAATTACAATCATTATATTCAGCCCGAACCGAGCAAACGTGAATAAAAATCCCAAAGAGGAAATCTCAAATAGCAGCAAGGGGATGCGGATACTCGCGCTGGCGCACAGGAACAGCAGTACGTTTGAAATGCGGCTGCCCTTTTTTAACAGCACACCGGCGACTGGCAACAGCGCGTACAGCGGAACAGCCGTCACCACGCCCAGCAGCAAGGCGACAACAGCGCCCTTGACGCCGGAATGCACACCCATAAACTTAATCATAGATTCACGGGAAATCCAGACGTCCATGAGACCGACGCAGATAAACACCGGCGTGAGCATGAACAGGAAGTTGATGACATTCCTGCCCGCAAAGCGCAAGGTAACTGTTTCTGTCTTCGGATCAATTATGAGCAAAGCCAGATTGACGGCAACAACCGCCGCAAGGAACCAATACTTTTTTATGATTTTTATCATTCCATAATCGCTCCAACGATGATGGCCGCGGCGAACGCGAACAGATACGAAAGCACGTTCCGAAGTATAGCGGCCTTTTTTTCGAGATATTTTATCTCCATCGGCAAGGTGACGAAGCCCACCATAGTAAGCGTGGAGATGAATACGGCTATCTGCGCGACCCCCGCGCCGTTTTTCAGCAGCTCGGCGGCGACCGGAAACGCGACCAGCACAGGAACCAGCGTGACCGCGCCCAATAAAGACGCGATCAGCATCCCCGCAATGCCGCTTTTCGCGCCGATTACACGCTGGATGGTTTCCGGCGTCACTCTCGCGAGAAGCAGCCCCACAAGGAGCAATATTGCCGCAAACTGCGGCAGCACGTTTACAAACATCTTCCACGCCTTTTTGAGTGATAAGACGGTTTTATTTCTGTCTTTTTTGAACGATGCGCCGAGAAGAATTACCGCCACGCCATATAGGAAAAACGTAAATACGCTATTCATAATTGTTGCCGCCCCTTGCCTTTTCTGTTCAAAACTATCATCCTATCCTTGTCCTAATACTCTAATTATAGTATTCTGGCCTTGAACCATTTGTTGCGCTGGCAACAATTCAGCCGATGAGGACGAGGCATGATCGATTACGAAGTTTTAGCTCGGATGGAACTGTTTTCCGGCATAGAGCCGGATGCGCTTGCCGGATTGCTCGGCTGTCTATCCGCAAGGCGAGCTGAATACGCCAAAGACGAGTTTATTGTTGAGGAAGGAATCACGTTACTGACTTCGGCGTCATCTTGTCCGGACATGGGCGCTCTGTCAAATGGGACGCTTCGGGTAAGATGTTTATCGTAACCCTGTTGGAGAAAGGCAGCGTGATCGGCGTTCTGTTGGCGGCGCGGCAAGAGCGCGAAAGCTCGGTGTTCGTCCAGGCCGTGGACGATGCAGCTGTGCTGCTGATTCCGTTTGATAAGCTGATTGCCCGCTGTGAAAGGGCCTGTCCAAAGCATGAGGTCTTGCTCCGCAATTACATAGCCGCTATCGCTGATAAAGGGCTTGTATTACACGAGCGGATAAGCTGTCTTATCATGCCCACCGTCCGGGAAAAGATCATGCTTTATTTACGGCAAGCATCGCAGGAGCGGCGGCGCCGGGTTTTCGATATTCCGCTTAATCGGAACAACATGGCCGAATACCTCAATGTAGAGCGTAGCGCGCTGTCTCGGGAACTGTCCGCGATGAAACGCGACGGGTTGATTGACTACCACCGAAACAGCTTCAGACTTTTATGGGAATGAACAAATGAAGTTATTTGTAAGCGCCATGAACAACGTGATTGATTATATCGAGGAAAGGGTGTGCATTAGGCCGGTGTAGCTGTCGATATCCGGCACGTTCCCCCAACAAGCGGACGGAGCCGTTTTCCGAAGGGAAAACGGGCGAACGGCGTATGCGTATATGCCTTGTGCATATACATATACACCGCTTGTTAATCGAATCGGAACGTTCCGATTAGCCGCTACAATTCCACAACAATCATTTGATGGCATTTCCATCTCGGCACGGTGAACGTACACAGCCCGTCCTTCACGGCAAAGCCAAGCTCCTCTATTTGCGGAGCGAGGTAAACTCTTCGGACATACTTATCTGTACGCAGTTGTATCCGGGTATCGTATAGCGGCACAATATCCTCGATGACCTCAACAAGCTTTTCCTGGCCGGTGTAGCGGAAAGCGCCCCGCAAGGTTGTGTGGGCAAAGAGCAGATGCATGACATAGCGGTTCTTTGAAGCCTGACGAGTGACTGTAAACACGCCGCGATCAGGCAGTGAGGCGGTCGCGGTTTTGCTGCCCGCAAGCAAAGAATCAACCGCGTAAATGACAAGCTCCTTACAATGCAGCGAACCTTTTTTAGCGTAATCGGTAAATACCTGCCAGCCTATGTACGCAGCGTTTGATGTAAAGCAAGCCGCCGGCCTCCCGTTCCCCGGCTTATTCGGGGTATGCAAATGAGAACAGAAGCGGTAGGTATCGCGGTTGAAGTATGAATCGGCGCAGCGCGCGAAAACCTTGCCGCCAGCGGGCTCGATTATATCGCATGGCTCGTACATTACATGCGGGCTGTTGCCCGTTGTAAGCGCAAAGCCCGGCATAAGGTAGCTCGGAATCGATTCGGCCTGACCGGCGGCTTTTGCGCCAAGCGGCAGTAAAAACTTATCCATGTCTTTTGCCATGCCGCTTTTCCCCGTGGCGAGTAGTTTGCCGCCCGCCGCAAGATAATCGCGCAAACGACCTGCCGATTCTACCGATAAACGTATGGTGTCCGGCAGGATAATGAGCTTGTATGCGGAGAAATCGGCTTCGAGGTCGATAAACCTGTAGAGATACCCACCTTCAAGCATGATCCGGTTTGCGCCTATGTCGCCATGAAGGCTCATATCCCTGTCTGAAGCGCCGCCGCTCACCGCCTCCTGCCCAAGTATGCCGACGTCGTATAACAGCTCCGCGTCCTCACAATAAGGTTCCTTCCCCTCAACTTCGGCGTATGCCGCGCCAATAAGCGCATAGGTGTCCGGGTTCATAGCGCCGCGCGGATGAAGCTGATCGCCGATTGAGCATTTCGCGCCGAACGCCAATGACAGGCCGGTTTCATAGCGAAGGGCGTTCGGGTGTTTAAAGCCCCCGAATTCCCCCCACGTGGTGTGGAATTTTCCTGTCATGCCGAGGTATTCTTTCCCCAGTCCAGCCACATACGCGGCGGACATCGGAAAATGATTATAGCCCCAGCCTCCGGTGGGCAGGCTCTCAAGCTCGAAATGGCTGTCCCAGGCGGCAAGATCACGCCGCCCGCGCGTAATATGGCCTCCATTGTGGAATATCGCGCAATTCTCACTATGCGCGCGCACGGCCTCCCGCACGCTTTGCGCGTATCGGGTGAATACGCGCTCGGCTTGATGAGTCACGGCGTCCGTATCGCGCGGATCGTCCCCCAGCGCGAGCATTTCGGCGCGGCATGAGGCGCACAAGCAAGGTTTAACAGAGGCGATGTCGAGGAAGATTTCCTCGGGATGATACAGCTCCATCACCTCGTGGATTTGCGCCAGAAGTACCGGCATGTACGACGTATTGAAGCATAGAATATGGAAGCCGGGCGCCCCTGTGAAATCCGGAACCCATTCGGTGCTCTCGTCCGCGTTGCGCAGGAGCCATTCCGGGTGCGCGACCGCTTCCTTTTCGTCGATACCCGCTGAAATGTATACCGGCGCGCGTACACCTAACTCATTACACGCTTCCAACTGCTGCCCTAGCAGATCGAAATTAAGGTGCGGATGAATACGATTGGCTTTGCTGGGATGATAGGACCAGCCGTGATGGCATTTCGAAAAGAGCGTGATAGATTCTACGCGCCCATTTTTCAGTGCGCGCTGAAACTCCTTTTTGTCGAAGTCCTCTCCAATGCCCTCAATGAGGCCGGATGTATGAAAATCAAGATGCACCTGGCGGAATGGAAGCCGTTTCATTCTGTACTCCTTGTTGATAAAGCTGTTAGCCCTTAACAGCGCCCGCCGTCATGCCGGAAACCACATATTTCTGGCAAAGCAGGTATAGGATTGCGATGGGCAGCGCGGTCAGCATGAGGTCCGCGAATACATAGTTCCAGTTGCTGGCATACTGGCCGAAGAAGTTATATACGGTAAGCGGCATGGTCCATCGGGAGGACGTATTGAAAAAGTAAAGCGGCACCATAAACTCGTTCCACGCGCCCATAGCGGTTGAAACCATTGCAGTTGCCAGAATAGGCCGAAGCAATGGCCAAATAATCTTGAAGAATACCGTAAGCGGCTTCGCGCCGTCGATAATCGCGGCTTCATCCAGTTCGCGTGGAACCGTTTTTATAAACCCGGTAAGTACGAAGATGGTCCACGGCATTTGCAGCGCGGTGATGATCATGATAACGCCGAAGAAAGTGCCCATAAGGTTAAGGATTCTCAGAAGCCCAAAGGTCGTGATTATTTGAATCGGTGAAATCATGCCCATGAGGAAAAGCAGGTAAACGCCCTTCGTATAGCGGTTGGTGCGGCGTGATACTATGAACGCGCACATGCAGCCAAACAGCAGTACCAGCCCCGTAACCGCGACAGTTATTATCGTGCTGTTAATAAAGGCGCGGGCTATCCCGCCGTTCTCGATAACATGCGTATAGTTATCGAAATGCCATTCCGTTGGCAAAGCCAGACTGAACTGCTGCGCCTCCGCTGGGTTTTTAAACGAGCCGAGTATCATGACGAGCATCGGCACGATAACGGTTAAGCTCATGGCAGTGATCAATACCGTCCACAGCACGCGGATGCTAAATAGTCTTTTTTGATGCTTTCCTCTCATCACTCCGACACCTCCCGGCGGCGCAGGAACCAATTCAGGACGACGGCAATAATGGATACGATGAAGAAGAGTATGAGCCCCATAGCCGTTGAGCGGCCGAGCATGCCCATAGAGAAGCCCTTGTAAATATACGTTCCCAGCACCTGCGTGGTATTGCCCGGCCCGCCGCCGGTCATAACATAAATCTGCTCGAACACCTTCAGGCCGCCGATGGTGTTCAAGGTGACCACCACCGTAAAGGCGGGTGCGAGAAGCGGAAACGTTATGTTTTTAAATTGGGATAGCAGGCCCGCGCCGTCAATACGCGCCGCCTCGTAGTATTCTTCCGGGATGCCATGAAGCCCGGCCAGAAAAATAGCCATAGCGAAGCCGCTCCACTTCCAAATATGTACGGCCATAACGCTGTATAGGGCGGTGGCAGGGTTGCCCAGCCAGTCTATAGCAAGGTTTTCCAATCCGATAGCGATGAGCAGCTTATTTAGGATGCCGTTATTCATCCTGAATACTGATGTGAACATTATGCCTACGACGATCAGGCTAAGCACTGCCGGCAGATAGTAAAGCGTCCGAAAAAAACTCTTCCCAAAAACTAGCTTTTTGAGCGCCAGTGCCAGCGCCAGCCCAAAAGCGACGATAAGGACGGTTGTTATAACGCCGAAGAGAAACGTATTCTTCAGCGCAAGCATAAAATATTCGTCGCCCAAAAGATGCTCGAAATTTGCCAAGCCAACAAAAACGGGCTCGAACAGGCGGTTTATGTTCCAGTCTGTAAAGCTGAGAATAAAACCTGCCAGAATAGGCACAACAAAGAACACGCTAAAAATCAGAATGGCCGGATAAGTAAAATAATGCGGATAAAAGCGCTTGGCATTCCTTCCCATTTTAAGACCTCCCAACTAAAACTCGAACCCTGAAACGTTCGTTTGGAAAGCTCAATCGGTTGTTCGCCGCCGCGTCTTTTGGGAGCGTTGCCGTACCCAGGACGCGGCGGCGAAATCAATTTAGCGTACCGATCCGGCTTTTTTTCCGAAGCGGCAGTGGGACTGCCGGTTTACGCCTAGAAACCGGCAACTCCCTGCTGCTGCATGAAATCGACATAGTCGTTCTGGAACGTTTCGAAAACCTCCTGCGGCGTCTTCGTGCCGGCGCAGCTTTCTACGTAGTAATCCCAGAGAGTGGGCCATAGCGAGGATATGAACGCCATCTGGTCGTTTATTTGGATGGTGTAATTGCCTGTTACGATGTAATTGTCGTAGATGTGCTTGACCGCCGGGTTGACCGCGCCGCCGTCAACGTCGTTGAACGCGGGGAAGCCGGGTACAGTTTGATAGTAGATGCTCTGGATTTCCGGGCTTGACCACGCCTCGAGGAAGGCCTTGGCAACGTCCACTTGGCTTCCGGCGTTTGGAACGAACAGCCCTTGAACATAAGCGCCGGTGGCCAGCTTGTCGTTGTCTCCATATGGAATCAGGAACGAGCCGAGCTCTACATCCGGGTATTTGGAAGCCATATCCACGGCCCACTCGTCGATGGTCAGATACATGGCGGCCTGTCCCGTGCCCAAAATTTCGGCGGCGGCGTCGTATTTAGCGGAGAGATGATCGTTGTTGACATAGCCGTTATTCACGAGGTCGACATAATGCTGTAGCTGCTCGGAGGCTACCGTAAGCTCTGGCCAGGTCATCTCGTTGTTCAACAGCCTGTTAAACGTGGCCGCGTCCTGATCGCCCAAGGCGACGGGGATAGCGGTTGTAAGGAATATCTGAGTCGTCCAGGTGTCGCCGTTTGTCATGTAAAGAGGAGTGGCGACGCCCGCAGCCTTCAGGGCGTCGAGGATCGCAATAAACTCCTGATATGTTTTCGGATGGGGGTCTATGATGCCCGCGTCCGCCAGTATTTTCTTATTGTAATACACGGCCGTGCCGCTGGCGGAGCCTTCTTTCGGCAGGGCGTAGATTTTGCCGTCGTTGCTGTCCTTAATAAGCGTGGGGTTCACGAGGCGCGAAACCCACGGTTCGCCGCTTAAATCCACGCAATACTGCGCGGCGCCGATATCGCTATTCTGTGTCGGGAAATTATACTCGAAAACGTCGGGCACCTCGGATGTGGAAAGCTTTACCTTTGTCATCGCGGTATATTCGTTATCCGGTACCACCTGAAACTCGACCGTACAACCGTACTGAGCCTGAATTGCGTCAGCCATTGCGTTGTATTCTTCAAAGAATTTCGCTTGGCTTGTGAGGAATGTAATAGTCTTTCCGCTTAGAATTGAATCAGCCGCAGGGGCTTCGGCGCTGTTCTCGGCAGGAGCGGCGGGAACGGGCGCTGCGGGAGCGGCGGGTGCTACGGGAGC
>DBDD01000105.1:0-3394 GCA_002293365.1 Christensenella sp. UBA941
GGGAGGCGCTGTCGGGTCGGGCGCGACAACGGCGACGGGGGCCGTGGGCTCAGGCTCTGCCGAGACGTTGGGGTTGTCCACGCTTTGCGCGTCGCAGCCCGCCATTAAAACAAGAATTATAAGCGCGAGAATAATTAAAATATTCCTAGTACGAAGCATTATATCGTCCTCCTCTACTATCTTCCTATTGTAGCAAATTCAAGGAGATAAGGGAACGATTTATGCATGGTAATAATAGCTAATTATCACTAGTTATGTCTAAAGCTGGCGCTATTGGCTTCAGCCGCCTATGCAGCCGTACAGCGAGGAATACGAGTATAGCGGCGTAGACGCCTATGAGCGCTTCCATTATCCACATTGCCCCCGCGCCTTGACCCAATAAGCCATTGCGGTACAGCGTGGGGACGAAGTCGATGGTGGCGTGAATCAGTATCGCGACGGGGTAGAGATACAAGCGCTTTCTATCGTACGCGGCGTAGTATACGAATACCGTCAGCGATATTTGTATCGTTATCGCTAACAGGCGCTCGACGCCTCCCGCGAGAAACATTACCGGCGGCGTTGAGGCCACCGCCGCAGCCGCCGCGGCTATCTCGGAGGAAGCTCCGCTGTCGGCGGCAAACTGCTGCACGCCTTGCGAGTTCAACGAAATGAAAGCAAAAACGTTGGCTATCATTTGGACGCCCACAAGCAGCACGGCCTCTATACCGCCGTGCCCGACGCCATAGCCCAGCGCGGTCTTTATGCCGAAATAGCGCTTTTTGAGCAGCTTAAAGCAGGCAAAGCGCCCCGTTTCTTCGAAGATACCGGCCATGAAGCCAACGTAGAGCATGTAAAGTACCGGCCTTTGTACCAATGCGATATTGCCCGAAGCGTCTGGCCGGAGCACGAGGTTATGTACCATCGCCTCCAAAACCAGCGCGAAGACGAAAAACGCCGCCGCCCCTGTTATAACAGGGATCGCCTGAATCCGGAACTTTTTCCGGAAAACCACGATTAGCGCGATGGGCGTTCCAATCGCGATCAGCGCTGAAACGACCGAGAAAATAATAGTTAGCGTTGGTATTTGCATTATTAAATTTTCTCCTTTTTTCGACATAAATAGAAATATTGCTTGCATTAATCATCATAATGCAATATTTGCGCGAAGTCAAGCCTGTGTTTCGCCCTATTTTCTCATCGTAAATTCTCAATGCAAGTACCACAATGGCGCGGGGTTGTTTAATTCGAGAAGGAATTTTATCGCGTCGCGGACGTTCGTCCTTTCGTATATAGAGGGGATCAGTAAGGGGCGAAGCCCCCTATTGATCCCCTCTGTCGCCACTCCGCCGGCGAATCGGCGAAGCAGCATTTTAGATACGCTTATTAATGCATTTATTAAAACAATTATTATGGGTTGGGATATACCTTGCGCCCGAATGCGGTATTCACAACCTGCGCCGAGCAAAGATAAATAGCTATCACGCCGCAGCCGAGCAGCAGCCATCCGGCGATGGGCGAAGCGGTTTTTGGTAGAATCGTCAAATCCGTAAGCGCGATAATCGGCGCGGCTATATCGAGAAGTACCACTATTAAAGAAAGCAGGCTGAATTTTACGAAGAACGCGGGCGTCCAAAGCCATATGACGAGCGTCAGCACACACCAAACATAGCCGTCGATACGGCCGTCGAGCGGCGCTCCGGCTGTAATCGCATTGTATTTAAGCAGCATTTCAAGNNGTCCGTAAGCGCGATGATCGGCAGGGCGAGGTCGAGGAATATAACGACGACGGACAGCAGGCTGAATTTAACGAAAAACGCGGGGGTCCACAGCCATGTTACGAGTGTCAGTACGCACCAGGCATAGCCGTCGATGCGCGCGTCGAGGGGAGCGCCCGCCGTGATAGCCTGATATTTAAACATCATTTCAAGCCCGCTGACGAGCATGAAGAACGCGCTGAAGAAAAGGAACGTATTGCCGCCTGCGTGATTGCCGCCCTTAAGATCCAAAAGCGCCACGACGAGCTGTACCACAAACCCGCCCAGGAGCCAGCAGCCTAAAAGGGGCATGGCCGACGTCTCTACGCCGCCTGTAAGCAATGCGAAGAAGCAGCCGCACGCTACCGCGAGCGCGACGAGGCCGGCGGGAGTCGGGTTTGCCCAGGCGCTGCTTGCGGCCTGCTTGGGTTCGGGCATGGGTTTGACGTTTTGCTTGGCCGCGGCCGCGGCCGTTGATGAGTTTTGCATGTCGTTTCCTCCAAAATCGAAAATAAAAAACGCGCCTGCCGCTTTTCGGTGCGGTCGGCGCGATTTTCTCCATTAAGCCTTCCGGCGTTAACTCGCTCGCGCAGCCGCTCCGCTAATAATAAACAGCGTAAAAAACGGCGCAATAGCGTCGAGGCGAAGGCTGTTTACGTGTACGGCGGCTTTTTGCAAGGCGAGCCTCCAAAAGATTGATAGTCGGTAGTGTAAACGAGAGAGGCGCTGTTGTCAAGTGGAATTTTTTAAAAACGCCATTAAAGCGCCATTATGCGCAACTATGACTTAGTAAGACACGATTCACAAGAAACGCACAATGCAAACACAGAAATAACACAATTCAATTATACTATATCTTATGGTTGTTTTCGGCTATTTATTGGATATTAAGCCAATATAATCAGGGATACGGCAAAGATATCTATCCCGTGTTTACAGCTATTTTATAGCGTGGTAGAATATGTCTTATTACGACGGCGCGTGCGGGCGCGTTCCGTTGCGGATATAGAAAATTTGCTCCCAGGAGGCTCCTTTTCGATGAAAAAAAAGTCCAGATGGTGGTTGAAGCTGCTCATAGTGCTCGCGGTTCTCGGGGCGGGCTATTACGTGGCGACACAATATCTTATTCCCAAGCCCTACGCTTCGCTTGCCTCCTCATACGACGCGACTAGCGTATCCAAGCGGGACTTTGAGGTACGTATTCAAGGTACCGGCAATATCGCTTCGGCCAAAACCGTGGATATAATCGCGCATAGAGGCGGCGAAATCCGCGGGCTAGAGATTGAAGCCGGCGATATCGTCAAGAAGGACGCACTCATGTTCGAGCTGTACAACGAGGATCTCCAAGACGCTATCGACCAGCAGGAAGCCGATATCCGGCAGCAAGGCATCAACATCTCACGCACGCGCGATACGCTCGACGATTTCAAGATCACCTCGCCCGCCTCCGGACGTATTAAAGAGCTGAAGGCTCTTGAAGGCGAGGAGGCGTCTCCGATAGTATCCGCGCACGGCGCTCTATGCGTCATATCTCCCGACGGCAAGATGCGAGTGACCGCGTCGTTCCATAATGCGTCGCAATCGGCTTACGTCGCGAAAAACCAAAAGGTATGGGCGCGTATCGACGGGCTTTCGTACGAGGCGGAGATTATCGACGT
>DBDD01000105.1:3434-3804 GCA_002293365.1 Christensenella sp. UBA941
GTATTATACGAATTCGGGGAGGGTTACCTCGAAATCCTAAACCCCGTACCCGTTACGGGCGCCGGACGCATCACTAAAACGCATATTAAAGAGGGCGAAATCGTCTCCCGGGGCGACCTGCTCTTCAGCCTGNNGATTCCGACGTGCGCAAATCGATCGACGCCTCCGGCGTCATGCGCGACTTTGCGGAAGAAACCATGCAGAAAAACCTCGCCAAGCTCGAGGATAATAAAGTTTTCATCACCCAAGAGGGCGTTTTGCAGTCGCTAAATGTTAAGAACGGCCAGCTTATAACCCAAGGCACGAACCTGGGTACTGTCGTAGACAACAAGAACCTCGAAGTCGTTATCGAGGTCGACGAGCTCGATAT
>DBDD01000009.1:0-1802 GCA_002293365.1 Christensenella sp. UBA941
GACAAAGGCGTAATGCTGGTGACGAACTTTTACAGGCCTTACTCCGACGATGAGCTTGCTAAGGGGATGGCTTTGAGTTTAAAATCGATATGAATACTCCCCCAGACTTGCCAAAATGCGGCGCAACTGGATCAGTGGGAAGCCCTAGCATACTCACTCGGGCTTTTCCCCGTTATTTTGCGAAACACCCGGCTGAAATACGTGTAGTCGTCATAACCGACCAAGAAGGATATTTCGGATAAGTGGCGGTTCTGCTCGATTATATATTCTTTCGCCTTTTCAATGCGCTTCAAATTAATATAGTGGATGAGGTTTTCACCGGCTTCACGTTTGAATAACCTCGATAAATATGACTGCTCTACATGGAACTTTTGAGCCAACGCGCCCAGCGACATGCTCTCAAAATAGTTTTCGTCTATGTACTGAATAAGCTTTTGGATCGTTTTTTGAGCCGAATCCATGTCGTCGTTCTCTTCGATACTAACGGCTTCGTCTATTATTTGGTTCATAATGCCGCATATCTCGTCAAGGTCTATATTCTCGACCGCTATACTCAGCGTTTCAACCAGACTATCTATAGCCAGCGCTCTAGAATCGAGCTTTTCATCACTGATTTCCTGCCTGATGAGGAATGAAAACTGGATAGCTGCCCGCTTAACCTCGGCAAACATCCATCCTTTGCAGTACCGCAACCCTATTTCATCGAAAACAAGCCGTTGAAGCCCCCTTTTATCACGGTTTTTTACGTAGGCGGACAACTCCTTCTCGTGTTGCGGAATTATGTGCTTCTTTAGGTGCAGCTTTTGAACTGCTTCTATATGAAGTACGGCGCTGGAGGGTTCGAATTTACGGGCGGATAAGGCGTAAGCCGCCTCGTCGTATGCGTCTCGCAATTTAGCAAACGAAAAATAACGGCGGCTTATTCCGATCCCAATAATCCCAGATACGAACGAAAGCCCGTTAAGCAAGTTTTCGCACAGCGCAACGTAATCGTCTACGCCGCCCAGAAGAATGAATTCGTTCGGCGAATAAATATTATGGAATACAAAGCTGTTACGGACGTCCGCTGCAAGCTCCAGCGTGGATCGAATTTGATCAATAAGCGCCTCGTTCATTCTGTTGCCGAGCTTCCCGAATCTTATGAGCAAGAGCGTAAACTCAGCAAAGCGCAGCTCTAACTCCAGCGCGAGAGGGCTGGCGTCCTCATGCGTATCATAGCCCGAGATGAGGCTGGAAAACGCGCGGTCTCTTAGTATAGAACGCGCGAGCGTCAGATGCCTTTTCGTATCCTCGCGCTCTTTATTCCGTATTGTTTGCGCGTGAATTACGGAAAGCGCTTTGTTGATTATATCCTCAAAGGCGCTTTTATCGATTGGTTTCAAGAGATAGTCGAGAGCGCCCGCCAAGAGCGTCTCGCGAACGTACTCATAATCGCTGAACCCGCTGAGGGTAATGGCTACGATCTCCGGCTGAATACTTTTGGCTTCTTTAATCAGCTCCACGCCCGATATGAACGGCATATTGATATCGGTCATGAGTATCTCAGGCTTTTCGCTTTTCACCCTTTGCAAAGCTTCCTCGCCGTCGCAGGCGGGCTCGCACAGCTCTATGCCCAGCCTGTCCCAATCGAGCATATTTCTCAGGTTTTCCCGAATCCAGTATTCGTCGTCCGCGATAAGTAATTTATACATCTTCTTTTCTTAATCCGCTTCTTGGGACGATCAGCTCGACGCGGCTTCCTTCGCCCTTGCTGCTGTATACCGTCACGCCGTATTCCCCGCCGAAAAGGAGCTTGGCCCTTA
>DBDD01000009.1:1820-3689 GCA_002293365.1 Christensenella sp. UBA941
CTTTCATTGATCGCTTCCGCGTCCATGCCTACGCCGTTGTCCTCCACGCGGATAACCAGGTTTTCATTCGCAATCGCGCCGGATATTCTAAGATGTTTTTCACCGTGCTTGTTTTTCAGCCCGTGTAGAATTGCGTTTTCCACCAGCGGTTGTATGGAAATGCGCGGAATTCGCTCGTTTAAGATAGCCCCGTCGATATCGATCACACAATCGATGCTGTTCCCCATGCGCGTATTCATTACGAACAAGTAATTCTTAATATTGATGATCTCATTCTCGACGGTGGAAAGCGGGTCTTTCATATCCAAGCTGTACCTGAACATATTTGAGAGCGCTTTGCAGAGAAGGCTCACCATGTCGCATTGCTGCGAAGAGGCAATGGCGCTCATTGTATCGAGGGTGTTATACAGGAAGTGCGGATTAACCTGCGCTTGAAGGGCTTTCAGCTCCGCTTGACTTATCTGTAGCTTTGCCTGGTATTCGCTTGTTATCAGGGCTTCTATCCGGTCGAGCATGTCGTTGAAGGAACTGCCCAGCCGCCCAAGCTCGTCGTCGCGTGCATTCGAAACCCGCAGTGCCGTCTCCCCGTTTTTGATGCGGTCTATGACGCCCACCATAGCTGTCAGCGGCTTTACGAGCATATTGGAGGTCAACGCTGAAACGATGGAAAAAACGATGATAATCGTGGCCGCCGTAATCATCAAGTTGCGCGATAGCACAAGCTGGCTCTCCTCCAGCAGAAACTGCGGCGTAAGTGAAAATGCGGTAAGATTATATTCTCTTTGCGGAATTTCAAAGAATACGGATCGGACTGAGGGGTCTTCGCTTAATATCACGCCGCTTTCTATGGACGCTGCGGCGCTGTCGTAATACGCGGCCTGCGCGCCGGTTTGCCCAACGCTGGCTGCCGGCCGGTCGCCCAAGGGTTGAAGCCAGACGACTTGCTCCGGCGAATAGCTGTATTTCTCCAATTCATCCCGGAGCGTTCTTCCGTCTAAATCGCATACGATGAAGCCCGTCATACGGGAACCGTTGTCGGCGAAGATTTTCAGCACGAATCGAACCATCTCATCTTCGCGTCGCGCGTTATAGTAGCTGGAAATCAGCATCGTCCTGTTGTCAGACGCGATATAGCCTTTAACGATTTGAGCGTTTGACTGCTCCGCCTCAGCAAATATATCCTCTGGATAAGTATATCTTGGTGTGGACGCGTGCCGGAACAGGCTTACGAGCTCGCAGGAAGCGGTATAAATATAAAGCGCGTTCAGGTTTTGCGAAAGCTGGAATTCGTTGACCGCCATATTATATGCCGCGCGGTTGTGCCGAAGCCGCATGTCGCTCAGATCATCGCCGGAGGCCAGCGAGCCCGTCAATTCCGCGTTCAAGTATATCCTCTGAAGGTTGTTCTCTATAGATTTTATGAAGGCGTAAATATCGTCCTGCATATTGCTAAGAGAATTGTAGCTGGATTTGCGGGTTTCCTCGTAGACGAAGCGCGACGACGTTTGTTGAAAGAGCACCGTTTGCAGCGTAAGCGCGATAAGCGTACCGAGGACGCAAAGCATCAATACTCTTCCGCGGAGACTGCTAAAGAATTTTTTTCGGTTTTGTCCAACTAAGAATTTCAAAATTGTCCTACCCAAACACTCATTGGCCACTATATAGTAATAGATGTAGTATACTATTTCCTTAAAGAAAAATCCACAGTCCCAAAACGCAGATCAAAACACAGGAGGAATGTTAGATGTTAAAACCGAGAAAGATGATCGCATTTATGATGGCCGCTGCACTGCTTATGGTTTTTGCCGCCGGATGCGCAGCGCCCGGTCCTTTTTCCTACCAAAAAAGGATCAAAAAGAATTTGATACG
>DBDD01000039.1:0-1131 GCA_002293365.1 Christensenella sp. UBA941
CGTGTCGGCGACGGTTATATGCAAATCGTCCTC
The DNA here is from genome assembly GCA_002293365.1 of Christensenella sp. UBA941. Lineage (GTDB taxonomy): Bacteria > Bacillota > Clostridia > Christensenellales > UBA941 > UBA941. Next base: position 34 of record DBDD01000039.1, read on the forward strand.
GCCGGTATTGTGCCAGAAGCGGGCGGTGACGATATGCCCGAGCGGGTACGTGAAGCTCTGCTGCACCATCTTGGGCATGCCCGTCGTGCCGGACGTAAAGTACAGCAGCATCGGGTCGTCGTTGTCGGGCAAGTCGGACGGCTTTTCGAACGTTTCGGAGCACTTGGCAATCTCCGCGGTAAAGTCGATAAATCCGGGGACGGGGCCGTCCACCGACGCGCGGATAACGTCGACCTTCGCGCCTTCGATCGCTTCGACGACCTCCTTGTCGGCAATAGAAACGATCATCTTCGTTTGCGCGCTCTCCAGGCGGTACTTCAAGTCCTTCGCCGTCAAGAGATACGTGCCGGGGATCATGATTGCGCCGAGCTTACATAGCGCCATTGAAGCGGCCCAATAGTGCCATCGGCGCTTGAGCACGAGCATGACGGCGTCGCCCTTTTTGATGCCGTGGTTTTGAAAGAAATTTGCGGCCTGGTTGCTCAATTTGGAGATATCCGCAAACGTAAACACGCGCTCGCCGCCATTGTCGTCGCACCAGACGAGCGCGGTCTTATCCGGCTCCAAGCGGGCGTATTCGTCCACTATATCGTACGCGAAGTTAAAACGCTCCGGCACGTCGATGCGAAAGTTTGCCTTGAAATCCTCGTAGGATGCGAAGTCTTCCTTGATGTATCTCGATAGTAAGTTCATGTATTTCTCCTAAATCAATATAAATCGTTCAAATCCTGTAGGGGCGAACTGTGTTCGCCCGCCGTCCATACGAGCCTGTGGTATGTCACGGGCGAACACAGTTCGCCCCTACAAGCATGTATTAACAAAAAAATCCGGGCTTTGAAAGCTCGGATTTTGGAATCGTTGTTGGCGTTGCCGTTAGATGACGACCGCTATAAACCTCGCCGGCTCGTCCCCTATGGCCGCTAAGCCGTGGGGATAGCTTGAGTCGAAGTAGATCGAGTCGCCCGGATTTAGCACGAGTTCCTTCCCGTCGATCCAGATTTTGAGCACTCCCGATAGCACATAGTCGAATTCCTGCCCGGGATGGGCGTTGAGCTCGACGGCGGCGTTTGCTTTGCCGGGCCAAACCGTAACCTCGAA
>DBDD01000039.1:1161-10280 GCA_002293365.1 Christensenella sp. UBA941
CCCATCGCGTGCCGTACGAGGCAGTATACATGGAGCTTGGGGCTTTCGCCCGTCATGAGCTCTATCGCCTCGACGCCGAAAACGTGTGCAACCTGGGTAAGGAAGCCGATGGGGATATCCGTTTCTCCGCTTTCATGCGCGATATAATCGGATGTTTCCATGCCGATTTTTTCTGCGGTTTCGGCTACGCTAAGCCCTGCAATTTCACGCATTTCACGGACTCGCATCGCGATTCTGCGGACTTCTTCGGGCACTCGGATCTCCCCCTCTCATTCGCGCCATATAGCGGCGCTTGATAGGCTTTGTGACAGTATAATGTAAAAAGTGAGGAAATGCAAGGGGTTTTTACGCTTGCGACATAAATCACGCCCGCCGTTATATTCGGCGAGCGTAATTTATGTGCAATTGAAACAGAGTGCGCTATTCGGTTCTTCGTCCAGCAATTAGCAAACGACGTTGCATCCCATCTGTTTCAGGATTTCACGCAGTTCGGGTATTTCGTCATCAGGGATGCTGCTCATCGGGGCTCGCACATAACCTGCCGGCATACCGCACAGAGTGGCGGCAGCCTTGTTGGCAGCCTGATAATAGGGCATATCGGCAGGAATATCCTTCGCTGCATGAACGGCGGAGGGTATGCCGGTATACTTTGCCGCAAGACGGAATACCCAGTTCCAGAATATATTCATCTTGTCGGCGGTTTCGCGAACCTTCGCTATATCGTTCGCCTGCCCTGCATGGTAGAGATCTAAAGCCAGATGAGGCGCATAGTTGAGCATTTCTGAAACGTAGCCGTTGCAGCCGTGGAAACACATGTATTGATACATGAAGTGCCCTAAGCCTGCGAATATAGCCATATCGTCAGGGTCGATATTCTGGAGCATGCCGAGGAAAGCGTTGGGATTGTTGGCGTTTTCTTTCAAGCCGATAATATTGTCCACCTTGGAAAGGCGCTTAATTACCGGCATTGGGAGCCATAGCTTACTGGCGGCTGGATTGTTATAAATGGCGATGCCGATATCAACCGAAGCCGCAATATCCTCGAAATGACGGATAACGCCGTCTGTTGTCGGCATTACGTAGTAGGGAGGAACGATAAGCAGTCCATCCGCGCCAGCCGACTGAGCGTACTTCGATACTTCGATGGTGTTGCGGGTGCCCGCGCGACCGCTGCCGATCATTACGGGGAACTTACCGTTGACTTCCTGGGTGACAATATCGATGACCGTTTTATTCTCCGCTTCGGACATTGCGTAGAACTCGCCTGTGGTGCCAAGAGCAAGGAATACGACGTCTTCGCCTTCCAGCGCTTTGTTTTCGGTTACTAGCCGGATACTCTCTTTTAAAGCTGGAATGTCGAGGTCTCCGCTTTTGGAAAACGGGGTGAGCGATAGATGAAATATGCCCTTGGTCTTTTCTTTCATTTGCTGTGGTGTCATAAATTGTTCCCTCCTTAAATAATTTATTTTTAATTTAGCGCCACTTAATTAAGTTGCTTTTACCGCGACTGGTCACAACTGGCATAGCAACGGTTCGCCGTTTAAAAATCTGCGTATGTTTTCACAAGTATGCTCACAAAGATTCCTTGCGCCTCCTATGGAACTGCCCCCGATGTGCGGCGTCGCCAATACATTCGGCACAGAAATCAAGTCGCCGCGCGGAGGTTCGGAAGAGAACACATCCAATGCCGCTGCTTTTATTTCGCCTGATTTTAAGGCTGCTATCAGCGCATCCTCATCAACAACTTCTCCTCTGGATGTGTTTATTAAGTATGAGGTTGTTTTCATCTTTGCAAACGCATCCTTGTTGATCAGCCCGATATTCTCTTGGGTGGCGGGGATGTGCAAAGAGATAAAGTCCGACTCCCGAAGAATCGTGTCAAAATCTGTTTTTGACGCTCCGTTAGCTTCGCATATTGCGGCTTCTACATATGGATCGTATGCCAGTATGTCCATGTCGAAGGCCTTGGCATATTTTGCCAATCTTTGCCCTATTGCGCCGAAGCCAACTATACCGAGAGTCTTTCCCTCTAACTCGTCGCCCATATACAACGCCCAGTTATTATCGCGCAGGCGGATGTAACTGGTTGTGATACCTCTGGCTGCGGACAATATCAAGCCCATGGCAAGCTCGGCCACGCTGCCGCAATTTTTCCCCGCGGCGAATGTTACCAATATTCCCTTTTCCTTAGCGTAGTCAACGTCAATGTTGTCATAACCGGCTCCGTGTTTTATAATCAGCTTTAGACGCGGCGCATTGTCAATGACACGCTTGTTTACTTTTTCGACTCCTACGACGTAAATATCCGCGTCGGTAACGGCAGCTAATACTTCGTCCTCCGGCGTCGGGTAATCATAGTCCGTCAGTTCGCACACATCAAGACCCATCGCCCGGAGTTTTTCTCCCAAATAGGGGTAAGCCATATAAAAGGATTTCCCCAATGATAATAGTACTTTTGTACTCAATGCCTTCCTCCCATTCAATTCATGAAACCGGCAATCCTCGGCAGCAGCAACACGATTTCGGGTATAAACGTAACTAGCGCCAACATGGAAAATGAAACTATCATAAACGGCGTCAGTTCTTTTACCACTGCCTCGAATCTTCGCTTGCCCACGGCGCATGCGGCATACAATACCACTCCGACAGGAGGTGTTATCAGACCTATTGTCAGATTCATAAGCATGATGATGGCAAAATGAATCGGATGTACGCCCACCGCATAGACTATAGGCGCCAAAATAGGAGCGAAAAGTATAATCGCGGCGCCCGTGTCAAGCCACATGCCCACTATGACGAGGATAAAGTTGATTAACAGCAGTAAGACATATTTGTTGCCCGATACTGACAGCATCCATAAGGCAATTTGCTCCGGAATTTTCTCCATCCCCATTATCCATGCGAAGGAAGATGCGAAAGCGATAATAATGAAGATGTTCGCGCTTGTTTTAGCGGTATCTCTGAGCGCAACGATAAAATCCGGGATTTTGAAATTTCGGTATACCACCACTCCCAGCAAAAGGGCGTAGAGCGATGCAAGAGCGGCCGATTCAGTCGGGGTAACGAAGCCGCCCATAATACCTGTCAGTATCACTACGGGCATTCCCAACGTTATCAGCCCGTCAATGATAATTTTTCTGAGTTCCTTGCCGGTGTACACGTTATCATGCTTTGGAAAGCCTCTCTTTTTTCTTATGACCAGTACGTATATTATCTGGCTGGCCCCAAGCAAAACCCCTGGTACTAATCCGGCGAGAAACAACGCGCCGACAGACAGCCCCATAACTCCCGCGTATAGTACGCCAATATTACTTGGCGGAATAAGGGGGCTTTGAAGGGAAGACGCGGCGGTAATTGCACAGGCGAAGTCGCCATCGTATCCCTCCTTGCCCATCTCATCCATCTCGACCGCCCCAAGACCGGCTATATCGCCCAGTGCGGTTCCTGAAATACTGCCAAATATCATACTGGCAAAAACATTGACTATTGCCAGCCCGCCTCGCGTTTTGCCAAAGAACAGCCGCGCGAAATCAAACAGTTTCTTTGAGATGTCCGATTTTACCATTATGTTCGCGGCAAGTATAAAGAATGGTATCGCCATTAGCTGAAATTGATTGATTCCCGCAAAAAGCCTATTTGGCACCACAATAATGTACGACGGGTTCGTTATTAGAATGTAAATTATGGAGGTTATACCCATAGAATAGGATATCGGAAAGCCTATGAGTATCGTAAACATCAATACCACCATAGCGATAACGAATTCGTTCATGAGCGTTCCTCCTTGACACGTAATAACGTGTCGGCAATGATCCATACAAGCTGTAGCGAGACAATCAAGCTGCCGAATATGATGCTCGACTTAGGTATCATCATACTTATCATCATAGCAGGAGATTTTTCGCTAATAGCGATTTGGGGCAATACGTTCGTCGCAAGTATCGCGAGGCCTGCCATAGTGAAGAGCATAATGATCTTCACGAATAAATCAACAAAAAATCGAATTTTGGGCGGCAGCCTTTCTTGTACGAATGTAACTGCCGTATTCTCCCAGCTCCGCACCAGCGAACTTGCGCCGAGAAATGCCATCCAAATCATGCAAAAACGCGAAAGCTCTTCAGTCCAAGGTAATGGCAAGGGCATAAAGTATCTGCTGATTATTTGCATAGTAACGGCGGCAAACATGACGAACGCTAATGCGACGCAGCAAAAGACGACTATCTTGTCTAATATGCCGGAAATACTATCAATCTCACGTCTGATATTCATAACAGACACCACTCTTTTCCTAAGTATTACACGTGTTTATCAGAAAAGGATTATTTGTTCTGAGCAGATGTAGGTTCGGCTGATTTCGATTTTCTGACAAGTAACAGCAGCAGCACAATACATACGATCGCCAGGACTACTATTACCACCCAGAAAGTCATGGTATTACCGGCCTGCTCCTGTACCGAAGCGGGTTGCTGCGGAGCCTCGGCGGGAGCGGTGGAAACTTGCTGAGGCGCTGCGGCTGCGTTTGTGTATGTACCGGCTTGGATCTCGCTGGTTACGGCGAGGAATTCATCTACCTTTTCAGGAGATATTTGTTCTTTTAGCCATTCTATAACCGGCTCTCTGGAGATAGCAAAGGAAGCTTTCTCTTCCGCCGTGGGGGAGTATATCTGGGTACCAAAAGAGCGCATTCTATCAAGAGCGATGGACTCGCTTGAGTTTATTGCCCCTCTTGCCGCCATCTGTGCGACGCGGCCAGCATCCAGAACGACGCGCTGTAAATCGGCGTCCAGGCCTAGCAGCCAATCCTCGTTTACCGCTATATATGCAGGGCTAATCAAATGCCCGTCAAGCGTATAATGTTTTTGGACCTCGTAAATAGAGCCGTCCATCATAACCATTGCCGAGTTTTCCTGTCCGTCCACGGTGCCGGTTTGCAGCGCCATGTAAAGTTCGCTGAAGGGCATGGGCGTAGGCAGCGCGCCAAGAGTTTCGAACATTCTGAGATGCGCCGGTATCTCCATGCAGCGTATCTTCAGACCTTCTAAGTCCGCTGCGCTCTTTATCTCGCGAACGTTATTAGAGATGTTTCTGAAGCCGCCATTGTCAAAAGAAGAAATTATGCGTATTCTTGTTTTTGCTGCAATGTCATCATATATTGCGGCCATATAATCGCTGTCTTGCAAATCGTAGAACTCCATGCGATTGTTAAATGTAAACGGTACTGAGAATACCTGTAGCTCCGGATAATAGCTGGAGAGATCGGCCTCGCCGGTCGTTGTCGCCTCAATAACGCCTTGCATGCACTGCTGGAGTATTTCGGGACCGTTTCCAAGCTGCGCATTGGCATATAGTTCAACTACCATTCTTCCGCCGGAATTGGACTCGACATAGTTTTTAAAAGCAAGTTGCGCGGCCCAGTTAAAGTTCATGATTTCTTGACCGTCAATTTCTGTGTACTGCACCGAGATACTTGGAAGCTTAATTGTAATGACATCTTGCGTTTCCGCCGCCATGGACGCCGGCAGAAGCATGACTAGCAGGAGAACCAGTATAAGTACCATGTTTAAGCCCGTTTTCTTCATACGTTTCATTGTTAGCTCTCTCTCTTTCTGATTTGATTTTTCATGTCTGATCATATACCGCAGTGCTTACGCTATAAGATTAACACTTCGGAATTAACATGTCAACGCATATTGAGATTACGTAATTGTAAAACATATACTACGTAATATATGACACATATAATCATTGCCGATATTTTGTACTTGCTTTTATTGTGGTCTGTTGATATAATACATCTAATATCTGGAAATACGGGGTGCCGCATGGAGAAGAAAAACAAGCCGGTAGACGAAATAAAAGACTACTTGTTGAAAAACGGATATAAACCAGGACACAGGATACCAACGCAATTGGAATTTTCTGAAAAGCTTGGGATTTCCGCCAGGCTCCTGCGCGACGGGATCAATATATTAGTTAATCAGGGATTCTTGATACCCAAAGGCCGGGCGGGGACATTCGTGTCCAATCCACAGCGAGAATCCGTCGTCGAGCCTATACGCTGGTTTTATGAAACCAAGAACATTCCTGATTACGAGCTGATCAGAGCTCGCGGGGTGCTGGAGACAGCTATCATCAAGGAGGCATGTTCCAACCGGACGACCAAGGATTTATTACTGCTTCAGCAGATCGTAGATAATCAAAGCGTTCAAGACATATCTTCGAAAGAAGAATTGATTTTAGATAAGGAATTCCATATCCAGCTTATAAGCTGCGCGCATAATAAAGCGCTTGATGTTGTGGGTAACGTCGTTCTGCTGCAACTCGATCTCCTATATGAAAGAGGGCTGTATCCCAGCAATGACCAGATTCGTCCAGATGATCATCAAAAGATACTTGATGCCGTCTATGAGCGAAACTCCTCGTTAGCAGCCGAGCTGATTGCAACCCACATAGAAAGATGCCTCGCGCTGGCAAATTGTGATATTAAGAATCCTAGCGAAATAAAAAATTAAAAGCTATTTTAATGATGCGGCCGAATCGGCTTCATTATTTCATCGTACAGCTTCATAGACTCCTGGATAATCTTTATCGCGCCCTCGGAGCCGAGCACCTCGCTCGTCGTCGTGGACTTATGCTCCAAATGCTTGTATATCTCGAAAAAGTGCGCTATCTCGTCGGTAATATGCGGCGGCAGATCCTTTATATCCTTATAGAAGTTCCACATTGGGTCGTTAAACGGTATGGCGATAATCTTGTCGTCCGTCTCGTCGGTATCGACCATGCGCACGACGCCGACGGGGTAGCATTGCACCATAACGAGCGGGTCGAGCGCCGCAGAGCATAAAACCAATACATCAAGCGGATCGTGATCCTCGGCGTATGTACGCGGGATAAAGCCGTAGTTCGCCGGGTAGTGCGTGGAAGTGTATAGAATCCTGTCCAGCTTCAAAAGCCCGGTGATCTTGTCGAACTCGTATTTCTTTTTGCCGCCCGCGGGAATTTCTATGACGGCGATAAAGTCGTCAGGGTTAATGCTGCTCTTTTCGATGTCGTGCCATATGTTCATATTGTCAAATCCTCCTATAAGAGCTTTCCCTTTGTTGCCACTTTAAATATATCTGAAAATATGACAAAGCGCAAGGCGTTCGGGGCATGTAAAAGAATGTCATATTTAGGTCTAGTCCGGCGCATGATTATCTGTTAATATATGGCGTATGAATGAGATATGGACAGCTATGGGCGCGATGGCCGAAATCGCGCTGTTGCTCGGCGTAGGGTTTGTTTTGCGCAAGGCGCGCTTTCTTTCGGACGCCGTACAGGCGGGATGCATGGAACTTATGATAAAGATCGTAGTTCCGGCGCAGGTGTTGGCTTCCGCCGCGTCGGTGGTCTTCAATGCCGATATAATCCGCGACACGCTTTTGCTTATTCTATTGACGCTGCTCGGCTATATTGTCAGCGGCGCTCTGGGATTTGCCGCAAGCCGCGCGCTTGGCTTAAGCAACGAGGAGCGCGCGGGCACGATGGGCACGCTCATGTTCAGAAACACGTTTATGGGCCTGCCGATATGTATCGCCCTGTTTGGCCAAGAAAGCCTCTTCTACGCGATGTTCCCCGTGGTACTGTTCAATATCGTCATGTTCAGCTTCGGCGTTTCGCTCTACTCCCAAGGCCGCACAAAAGGGCTGTCGGCAATAGCGAAAAATCCGTCGCTTATTTGCTGCGCGATAATGATTTTATTGGTTGCGTTCCAGGTACGCCTGCCAGTCGCCGTTCAATCGACGCTTTCGCGCCTGGTCGACGCCGCCATCCCGATTTCGCTTATCGTCGTCGGTATGATGCTGGCGGACGGGGATATGTCCGCGATTCTTAAGAATCGCATTCCTTGGGCCGTTTCCGCGCTGTCGCTCATCATCTTTCCGCTGCTGATGCTTTTGCTGATCTTGCTTATAAAGCCGGGCATGGACGCCGCGGCCGTTTTGCTGACGTTCTCCGTATTGCCCTCGGGCGCGATAAATCCCGTTATAGCCAAGCAATACGGCACGGGCGCGGAGCTTGTGCCGCTGATCGTGCTGCATACGATGCTCGCGTCGCTGGTTGTCATACCTTTCGGCTTGCCGCTGCTTTTGCAGGCTATAGGGTATTGGGGGTAGACAATATATTGGCGCGGCCAGATGCCGCTTCAACATTTCAACAACAAGATAACACGGTCTTAATGCTACTTGATAAATAGTTTGACCTGCGTTATTCTTATGATAAAGCAGATGATTATTATGGCTTGGAAAGTTTATTAAGAGGAGCCAAACCACAAATGCCAATGTATCCTTATATCACGTTAGCAGATGATACGCTAATAACACATTCACACCTGATAGAGAACAAAGATAGCGGCGAAATATCCGTCGAGATTCATTTTGAACGTCCGTCCAAAATGAATTTCCTTGATTCTGCTCGCTGTTCGCTTCCTTCATATGAATGGATATTGCGCGATGGATACTCAGACGATGAAATTGCAAACTTCGAACAAATGCTTCATCACGCCGCCCACATCTTTTTTAAATTTGCCGGACAGGGAGGGGCGCAAGTTGCCAAAGTTATTTAGGATTGGGGCATACTATGTTTTCTTTTGGTCAAATGAAAATGATGAGCCAATTCATGTTCATGTTTCTAAAACTCCTTCGGCAAATGCAACTAAAATATGGCTTACAAAAAGCGGAGGCTGTGTTACCGCGCACAACAAGGGACTAATTTCTAATAAAGAAATGAATGAAATTTTGAGCATCATTTCATCACAATATTTTGTAATTTGTTCGGAGTGGAAAAAGTATTTTAGAGTTGAAATTAGATTCTATTGCTAATTAGAAAATTTTTGCGGACAGCCATGAAAGGCTGCCCGCGCATAAGATATAGTCTAACTCAGGATTTCACTACGGCGTACTCGGTTTGCCGCCTTGTCCGCCTCCGCCGTTTTTGGGCCTTCTGCGCCGCCTGTTTTGGTTTGGGCGCTTTTGGGCGTTTTTGGGCGCTTCGCCTTGCGCTTGGCCGTCCTGCGCTTGTCCCTTTGGCGCGGGCCTTGGCGCGGAGGGCTTTGCCGGCTCGGGGATCCTTGCGGCCCGCTC
>DBDD01000145.1 GCA_002293365.1 Christensenella sp. UBA941
AAGAAATCCTGCTCTACGCCCCATACGCGTACGGCGAACTGCGTGAACAGCTCCATGTCATGCTTGTAGACGTATTTCATCCATGCCGGGAAGACGACCGAAAGCCCAGCGCCGTGCGCGACGTCGTTGAAGCCCGATAGCTCGTGCTCGATCATATGCGACGCCCAATCGCCAATACGGCCCGTATTGAGCAGATTATTATGCGCGATACAGCCCGTCCACATGATTTCGCTCCGCGCGTCGTAATCATCGGGCCGATAGAGCGCCAAGGGGCCGTTGTCTATAATATTTTTCATCGCGCCCTCCAATAGGCGGCTGGTCGTCCCGACGCCCTTTACGTTTGTAAAGTAGCGCTCCATTAGATGCGCGAGAATATCGGCAATACCGCAGGCCGTTTGGTAGCTCGGCAGCGAATACGTAAACTCGGGATTCAAAACTGAAAACACAGGGAACAGCAATGGATGATCCAGCGGCCGCTTCAGCTTCTCGTCTTCCTTTGTTATAACGCTCGATAAGCTGGCCTCGCTGCCCGCCGCCGCGAGCGTAAGCACCGTACCCACAGGAAGCGTCGCTTGCGGCTCGGCCTTGCCAGTATAAAAATCCCAAACGTCGCCTTCATACGGGACGCCCACGGCTATGGCCTTCGCGGAGTCGATCGCGCTGCCCCCTCCGGCGGCCAGGATAAAGTCGACGCCCGACTCCCTACAAAGGCGAATACCCTCGTAGACCAGCTCCAGCCGGGGATTCGGCTTTACTCCGCCGAGCTCCACATACTCTATGCCCGCCGCGTTTAGGCTTGCAATAACCTTGTCATACACGCCGTTTTGCTTTATGCTGCCGCCGCCATAGTGGAGAAGCACCTTTTTGCCGCGAAGCTTTATCTCCTCGCCCAGCTTCTGCTCCGAGCCCTTGCCGAAGATTATTTTCGTGGGATTTTGAAATGTAAAGTTGATCATCGCACGCCTCCAACGCTTATTAGAATATATATCCATTATAAGAGTATATCGGACTCCAGCGCAAGGCAAAATAGATATTACCCGCGGTACGCGCCCTCCAACAGCAGCCCGTCCCCGCCGCTCCTAAGCGTGAAATGCGCCGTCAGCTCCTCCAGCATATCGGACTGCCGGCTCATATCGTCGCTTGCGGCGGCGGATTCCTGCGCCGTAGCGCTATTTTGCTGTACGACTTGCGCAACTTGGCCTATGCCCTTGGTAATCTGTTGAATCGCGGCGGATTGTTCGCCGGACGAACGGGCGATTTCGTTCACTATTAGCGTAGATTCCTCGATACCGTTGACTATTTCCGCAAGGGAAGCCGCCGTTTCCGCAGCTATTCTCGCTCCTAGCTGCGCCTTAAGCATCGAATTTTCGATTAACCCTCCGGTATTCTTCGCGGCCTCCGCGCTCCTGCCCGCGAGATTGCGAACCTCTTCAGCCACGACGGCAAAGCCCTTGCCGTGCGAACCCGCCCTCGCCGCCTCTACGGCCGCGTTTAGCGCTAGCAAGTTCGTCTGAAACGCGATTTCGTCGATCGCCTTTATGACTTTCGATATCGACTGGCTCGCCTCGTTTATCTCCTGTACGGCTTGTGTCATCTGGTCCATCTGGCCGGAGCCTTTTTGCGCGCTTGTTCGGATTTTTTCGGAGAAATCCGCCGCCTTGGCCGCCATATTCGCGTTTTCATCCGTGTTTTTCGCTATTTCTGAAATCGAGCTCGAAAGCTGCTCGACGGCCGCCGCCTGCTCGGTCGAACCTTGCGCAAGCGTCTGCGCGCCGGCCGAAAGCTGCTTCGAGCCCGCGGCGACCTGCTTCGACGCGCCCTTTATCTCGCCGAACATCTCGTTCAGGTTCTCCAACATTTTGAGCAGCGCATTGCCTATGGTATCCCGCTCGCTAACGAGCTGCACGTCGCTTGAAAGATCGCCCTTGGCAATCGTTTCGAGCTGGCGCGTCTTTTCAACGAAACCGTCCATCATCATTCCAAAGCTGGCCGCGACTTGCCCGATTTCGTCCTTATAACCGCCGTCCGCGCGAAGCTCATTCTTTTGCGCTTCGTCAAACTCCAAATCGCCGGTCTCCCCGACCTGCTTTGTTACCGCAAGCAAGCGCTTCAGCGGCTTTGAAATCATCCCGGAAACTACGAACGCAAACGCGAGCGAGATCAAAACGCCCACGGCCATGATTACGATGAGAATAACGGTATTCTGGCTGCTAAGCGCTTTATTTGCCGCGACCTGACTTGCCGCCAACTCGTCATTCAGGGCGAACGCCTCGTCCATATACCCGGAGACGTCCGAGCCCATAGAATCCATCTCCTGAATCGCCGCCGCCATTGCGGCCTCGTCGCCAGACATTACAGCTGCTCGAACGTTTTGCTTTACGCCTGCAAATTCGTCATAGTATAACGATTGCATAGCCGCGTACAGCGCGCGCTCTTCGTCGCTCGAAAGCAAGGCCCCATACGCCTCGAACGCCTCGTCAAACAACTGTTCCTTTTCCGTCAGGCTGGCCGATTCCTCTTCCGAGAAAGCCGGGTTGTGTACGCTGAATATCATCATATTGTTCGCGCAAATGCGCTGTGAAGCTAGCGTATCGTACATGACGGCAAGCTTACTCATAGCTTGAGTGTTATAGGTATACATGTCATTGTCCGCTCTTTCGAGCTCATTCATACTAATTATGCCCCAGACGCCGACTATTACTGAAAAGAGGGCGATGATCAGAAAGGTTTGTGCCAGCTTTGCCGATATTTTCATATTCTTATAAAACTTCAATGTCGAGTCCTCCTGGTGATAATTATTTGCCTAAAAAGATTGTAGTTGGTTGAATGTTTATAAGTATACCGTGAAACATCATATTTGGCTATAGCTAGTTAGAATTTATTTGTAACAAGTGACGGTGTTACCCTTACGTATCGCTCTTAATATGCCCATCGGCCGCTTCGCAGCCTATGGGCATTGGACTATAAAATTTTGCCCTCCCCATGCGGGGAGGGCGCTTGTGCTTAGGGCCTATCGCGGCTTAGCGCGTAAGCTTAGTTTTTTGCCCTCTTGGAGAGGACGAAGCCCACAGCCGCCGCGGCGAGGATAGCGGAAGCGACCAGGATCAAACCTGTGCTCGAAGCCGCGTCGCCCGTCTGCGGAATCACGATCGTGTTGTCAGGAGTCGTGACAACAGCGTTCGCGACGTTGTACCTGACTTCCTGTGTGGAAGTGAGGGCGCTGTTGAGCAGGAAGTCGGCGTCTGTCGGAGCGCGCGGATTGGTGTACGCGAATCCGAAGAAGTTGAAGATCGCTTCGAGCTCGCCGGTCGACATCGTGCCGCCATTGTAAGAGGCAACGAGGTTGTTCGCGCCGCCGGAGGTCTCGTTGGACGTCAGCGGAATATAGTACGCCGCGTTCCAGGTATGCCAGTTGTGGAAGAAGTCGAAGTCGCCAGCCTTGCCGCCGGTAAAGTTATCAAGAACCGGGGAACCGTCGCGGAAGTCGTCGTTCCACGATACGAGGCCCTGGAACGCTCCGCCCGATACAGCGAAGCCAACCTTGAAGTCCTGGCAATCCTGGCTCATGAGGACGTAGATGCTGCCGCCGTTGCCGTATGGCCCGCGCCAGCCGAGATTCAGGCCATTATCCGGGGCTGCAACAGCTTCGCCGTTGATCTCCGCGATCGCGTAGGTGATCCTGTTGTAGGTGTTGTACAGGATTACAGGAACCGAACGGTCGCCCGGTTTGAGCATGTGACGGTCGTACTGGGCTTCGTTGTAGGCGTCCCAATTGTAGCCGTAGGTGCCGCCGTTGCGCTGCCAGTAGTACCAGTTGTTGTAGCCCATGTAGTCGGACGGCGTGCCTTGGTCGCCAAGCTGCGTAGGCGTGGAATAGGGAACACTGAACTCGGATTTCCAGTCATCTCTCATCTCGCTGCCCTGGCGGGTGAACTGATCTTCGCCGTTAACCCTTAAAGTACCAACGCAAACGCCCTCGGTGGCTGTGTTGCAGATGGCCATGAAGTGCAGATAGTAATCCTTCTGCAGCGTCGCGGCGTTGCCGGGGCG
>DBDD01000144.1:0-3677 GCA_002293365.1 Christensenella sp. UBA941
GGCCAATCTGGTTGCCGTAGGAGGAATAGCCCGCAGCGGCGGTCGTCGTGATCTTGCGCTGCGACAGCTTGCCGGGCAACGTTTCGGAAAGAGGCTTGCGGGGGTCGCCGCTGCCGGAGACGCGCATCGCCTGATATACGTACGCCCTACCGGAAAGCGGGTCGCGAATCGCGCCGCCAAGGCACGTCGCCGCGCCGCCGAANNTGGTTGTGCGTCTCGTTCTTGAACATGACGAGCATGTCCTCTTCGCATACCTCGCGCCGCGCGATGGGGCCGTCCTCCGTTTCGCCGGCCGCAACGCATGCGTATTGAGCCTTAACTTTTATCGAGCAGGCGTTTATCTCCTCGGATTCATCGAGCGCCGGCAGCTTGCCTTCGCGCTTTAGCGCCTTGACCGGGAGCGTCGCAATATCCATAAGCGTCACGGGGCGGGATTTATTGCCGTAAAGCTCTTCGCGCGCCGCCATGTATTCGGCTAAGGCCCCGTCTATGGCGGCTTTGTACACACCGTCCTGTACGCTTATATCCGTCAGCTCCGCCTGGAACGTCGTATGCCGGCAGTGGTCGGACCAATACGTGTCGATAACCTTCAGCTCGGTATGCGTCGGGTCTCGGCGCTCGTCCAGGAAATGCTTTTGCACGAACGCAAGGTCGGCCAAGCTCATCGCGAAGCCCATCGAGCGGTGATATTCGCCTAAAGACTCGGCACTCATGGCGGTGAACCCGTCCACGACGGGTACGTCCAGAGGCCTTTCAGCTTTAAGCTCAAGCGTATCGGGCATCGAAAGCGACGCCTCACGCGCTTCGACGGGATTAATCAGGTACCGCTTGATCCGCTCCATATCCGCTTGGCTCACGCCCTCGAACGCGAGTATTTGCGCCGTACGCACGAGCGGCCGCGCTCCTTGCGTAAGCATCGCGATACATTGCGCCGCAGAATCCGCGCGCACGTCGTACTGTCCCGGCTGGTACTCTATCGCGAGCACCTCGCCAAAAAGCTCGACGGAGCCTATGAAGATTACGTCCATCGGCGGCTCGCATAGCAGCTCCCTCGCCGCGCGCTCGAACTCGGCGCTTGTAAGCCCCTGTATATCGTAGCGGTTGAGTACGCGTACCTTCGTAAGCGCCAAGCCCAAGTCTTCGTTAATGGCGCTTAACAGCTGCTTTGCATGTATATCGTAGCCGGGCTTTTTTTCGACGTATAGGCGGTGAATGTTTGGCATAGCTTTCTCCATTGTATTTTGTAGGGGCGATTATCAATCGCCCGTGAAGATTGGTTGCATCGTTTAAGGTCACGGACGCCATGTATGGCGTCCCTACAGGATCAACATCGAAATAATCGGCACTGTTATAATACATAGAATCGTCGTAACGACGATGTTCTTCGCGGCAAAATCGGAATCGCCGCCGTATTGCTCGCAAAGTATAACCGCCTGCGACATTACAGGCATAGCGGCGACAAGCGTCAAGGCCTGTACGCCGATCGGCTCGAATCCGCAAAAATAAGCAAGCGCGAACGTCGCCAGCGGCGCAAACACAAAGCGCGAGAGCAGTATAGTCTCCATCCCACGCTCAAATTTCAAGCTTTTTTTAATGCCGCAGCGGCCCATAACCGCACCGATCATAATAAGCGAGAGCGGAGTTACCATATTTCCAAAATACCCACATGTTTTATGTATCCATTCCGGCAGGCGCACTTGCGCGCTGACCAGGAGCAGGCAAACGAGAAACGTAATTACCGGCGCGTTCAGAAGCCCTTTGAGCGAGTCTTTGGAAAGAAGAGGAACTTTTTTTCCTAAAGCGTCGCGCCGGATAAAATACAGCCCGAAAGTCCATATCATTATCCTTATTGTCATAAAATAATACATCACATACGGTACGCAAGCGTCGCCCAAAATGCCCGTAACAATAGGAAAGCCGACGAACATTACATTCGGAAACGCGCCCATCGCCATGACGTGTCCTCTTCTTTTTTCCGG
This sequence comes from Christensenella sp. UBA941, assembly GCA_002293365.1. GTDB lineage: Bacteria > Bacillota > Clostridia > Christensenellales > UBA941 > UBA941. The sequence continues at coordinate 1,980 of DBDD01000144.1, forward strand.
CACACGCGCAAAGCGCCCGCCGAGCCAACTGACGAACGCTCCAAAAAGCATGCCGCATGCCACTATTAAAACCGCAAGCCAGGAATCCGATAGCTGTTCCGGCGTAACATAGTCGTACAGGCTGTTTATCGCCAGGCATGGCGTGGCTATATATACTGCCAAACGCGTCAGCAGCTTTATCCCGTCGTTTTGAATCCATTTGACGCGATATAAAACATACCCGACCGTCACTAGGATCAAAACCGTCCATATCGTCTCGGCGATGGAGAGGATCATGCGAATTCCCTGTAGATCGCGTTTACAGCGGCGTTAAAATCGTCGTTTTCAATGCCTATGATGATATTCATTTCGCTCGAACCCTGGTCGATCATGCGGATATTGACGTTTTCCCTCGAAAGCGCCGAGAACAAGCGGGCGCTAGTGCCTACGCGCTTGGCCATGCCACGGCCGACCGTCGCAACGAGCGCCATATTCGCGTACACCTCGACAGAATCCGGGCAGCTTTTTTCGATTATCGCGTCTACGACTTCCTTTTCGCGGCCATTTAGCTGCGCGTCTGAAACGACTACGCAAAGCGTGTCTATGCCGGTCGGCATGTGTTCTATCGAAATGCCCAAATCCTCCATCGCGCCTAAAACCTTGCGCGCAAAGCCGATTTCTGCGTTCATATTGTCTTTTTCTACGGCGATAACGGTAAAGCCCTTTTTCCCGGCGACGCCCGTTACAAGCCGCTCGTTGTCTGCGGCTTCTTTATCGGGAACGATTATCGTACCCGGAGATTCCGGCTCGTTTGTATTCTTGACGTGGATCGGAATCGACGCCTGACGTACGGGGAAGATGCTCGCCTCGTGTAAAACCGTCGCGCCCATATAGGCCAATTCCCTAAGCTCCCGGTATGTAACCCGCTCTATCGTCTTGGGATTGCTGACGATACGCGGATCGGCCATTAAAAAGCCCGAAACGTCCGTCCAGTTTTCGTATACGTCCGCATGTACCGCGCGAGCGACGATAGCGCCCGAAATATCCGAGCCGCCGCGCGAAAACGTCTTGATTTCACCGTCTGGCAAAGAGCCGTAGAAACCCGGAATAACCGCTTTCTCTACGTTTAATAGGCGCTTGGAGGCGATTTGCTGGGTTTTGTCGGCGTCGAACGCGCCGCTTTCGTCGAAAAAGATGATTTCCGCCGCGTCCACAAACTCGCAGCCCAGAAAATCCGCTATAAGCAAGCCGTTTATGTATTCGCCGCGGCTCGCGGCATAATCCGCCGAAGCGCCGCCTTGTATGCGTTCGCGTACGATATTAAGATGCGGCAGGATGTCGATCTTTAGAGAGAGCTCAAAAGCGATATCAACATAGCGCTCCACGATCGAATCGAAAATCTCAGAAAACGGCAGGCCGGCCTTTGCCTTTTTCTGGCATTCGTAAAGCATATCCGTTATCTTTTGATCTTTATAGGTGCGCTTGCCTGGCGCGCTCGGCACTATGTAGCGCCGGCCGGCGTCCAAGCCGATAATGCTTTTTACTTTGTTGAATTGGCCCGCATCCGCCAGCGAGCTACCGCCGAATTTTGCAACTGTTACGCCCATTTTCCCTGACCCCCGAAAGCATATCTTATTATATCTATCCTGTAGGGACGCCATACATGGCGTCCGTGACCCAATACGGCGTCTTTATGATATCACGGACGCGATATATCGC
>DBDD01000144.1:3721-9167 GCA_002293365.1 Christensenella sp. UBA941
GCCCCATGGAGAACGCCTTGCGCGGCAACGGGCCGTTTTGAAGCACGGCCGCGAACAGCTCGCGTTTTTCCATTGCGGGGAGAATAAAGCCCACGCAGCCTTTTTTCACGCCCAATTCCTTCGCGACGTCGTCGCCGTGTACATAGTCTACGCTAGCCTCTGGAAACGCCTTTAGCGCTTCGTCGAGCGCCATTTGCAGCGTCCCGCAGGCAAGGGTATGCGCCGGCTCCGCCGCATACAGTACGCCAAAGCTCCCTTCGAATACGAACGGTACGCGCTGGCCCTCGAAAGGCTCCTCAAGCGCCGCGCTTTGCGCGGCTTCGTCGTCGAATACCTGGCAGCGGGCGTTCATTTTCGCGCATAGCTCGCTTAAAAACGCCATGGGCTTTATTCCGAATACAACGCGGTGGATCGCCTCGAATTCGATACCCGCGTCATGCACGTTCTCGATTTCAACTAAAGCGAAACGGGCCGGATGGTCTTCAAGCGCATCATCTGGCAGCGTCTTTTTCAGGCTTTCCCAAGCCGTCTTCGCGGCTGCCAGAGAGTGATTCCCATCGCCTACGGCAAACAGCAAGCCGTCCTTGCATAGCCCCGCGAGCGCCGCACACAGCCCCTTAGCCATTGCGAGCGGTAAGAACCGGCCTTCGACGCGGCCTCCCGATTCCATCAGCTCGATATCGTATAGCTTTTCAAGCTCCAGCGCGCTCAACGGCTCGATAAGCGTTCTGTTCGGGTCGTCCACGAGCACGATCGCGTGCGGCAGTTCGAGCTTTGCCCCCTCGCGTACTTTAAGGCGCGGCGGGATGCGCTCTTTTATAGTACCCTCCGTCGCGCGTATCAACGATTTTGAATCCGTCGAAAAGTCGTAGCGCTCTAAATCCAGGCTCGCTATTAGCCCGAGCCTTTCCTTGCCTAAAACCGTCCGTTTCACAAGCACGAAGCCCTCTTCGAGCTTATTAAGCACGCCTTCTTTTATATAGCTCTCCATGGCCGCGTGGATACCCATGATTCGCTTATCTTCATCCGCGCCGCCCAGATATATCTCCGGCAGAATCAGATGAAACGCCGAAGGCTTATCTTTTACCTTGCTTTCTACGCGTTGCCAATATTCCGGCTCGGATGTATATTGATCGCACGCCACAACCGGCCAAAACGCCGTCTTTTCGCGCGGCAAAAGAATCTCGGGCGCTTTTATCCCAAACTCCAGAAGCGTTTTTTTTAAGTCAATCAAACCCGTGCCTCCCTTTACCCGGGCGTTCGGTTTATCTCTAAAATAAAAGCGCCCACCCAGTTCTAAAAGCATACAACGAAACGCGTTTACGTGTCAAGAAATCGGATAATACGCTCGATACTGTCGGAAAGTCGGAAAGTATTCTCAAAACCATAGTTTTGTTCAAATTCGACAAAGATGTATTTTTTTCTTGCTGATGTACAAACTACAACCATTCTAGCCAAACGGAGGGATTTTAATGGCAGGCAACCAAACGCATCTAACAACAAAGGACTTGGGAACTTTGCAGGATCAATTGAATCAGGCGGCGCTCGCCTACAAAAAATGCGAAGTGTATTCCGGCTATTTTACGGATCCTGCGCTGAAGAGCCTATCAACGCAAATGAAACAACACCACAAGAAGAACTTTGACGAGCTTTTCGGCTATCTTAACAGACAATCTTAGGGAGGTATGGGGAATATGAAGAAAGCGTCGATTGCTATAACTGGCGCAAACGCTAGCACAGGCATGAAGAGTACAGGCATGAGCGCCGGCATGATGGGCATGGCCGCTAATAGTCCCGGCATGAAAAGTACGGCCATGAATAGTACGGCCGCGAAAAGCGCCACTGCAAAAAGTACGGCTGCGAAGGTTTTGGGCTCGAAGAACACGGTAACGAAGAGTACAGGCGTTAAAAGCGCGGCCGCGAAAGTTTTGGGCTCCAAGAGTACGGCTTCAAAGGGCGCGAGTATGAAGAGTACGGCCTCTAAGAGTACTGGTGCCAAGCGTACAACGGCAAAAAGCACAGCGTCTAAAAGCGCCGGCATGAAGAGCACAGCGTCTAAAAAAGCAACCGCAAAAAGCACGGCGTCTAAAAGCATGGGCATGAAAGGCGCGGCGTCTAAGGGTATGGCTATGACGGGCGCCGTTATGACGGAGAAAGAGCTTTTGAACGATCTGCTCAACCAACAGAAGCAGCTCGCTGGCATCTACGCTGTAAGCATTACGGAATGCTCCATCCCAAAAATGCGCCAGATGCTTGCAAAACAACACAATACGGTCTGTCAGGATCAGTTCCAGGTGTTTACGCAGATGAACCAGCGCGGCTATTATAAGACAAAAGCCGCAGCCGCGAAGGACGTGAACTCGGCAAAGACGACCTATTCAAAAGTAAGGACTACAATGAGTTGAGCACCCTTTTGGGCTCTATTCGCCCGGCACAGCCGGGCGAATAGAGTTTTTTTTGGTTTTAAGTGGCTCCGCCCCTTAAAACCCCGTTTTATTGTGATAAAGCAAGATTTGCTCCACCGGGGCGCAAGAACGTCTTCGAGGCTATGTCCGCCGCCCCAAGATTCAGCCATTATTTGCGCCATATCCCGCAAAGGTGTAAACTGTTTTTGCCGGAGCGCTATGCGCGGCAATTAGGAGGACGATTTGCCGGAACTTAAAGCGGTCATATTCGATATGGACGGCGTTTTGATCGACTCGCAACTCGTATATGATGAAATCGTCGACGTTATACTGCAAAGGTTTGGCCATGGCAATGCGCCATTCGAATTAAAACAGACGTTACACGGCATATCCACGAACGATACATGGACGATATTGCGCGAGCGGTATTCGCTCCCCGCGTCAGTGGCGGAATTGACCGAAATGGAGTTGGAATTATTCGAGGCAAGGAGCGCGCGCGGCGAAATACCGGCTATGCCTTTCGCCTTCGAAGCCATGAAAAGCCTCCGGCAAAGCGGCGTGAAGATCGCTGTTGCTACAGGCAACTATCGCCAAAAAGCACTAGAGACGCTACGGCAAAACTCAGCGGAGGCGCTTGTGGACGCCGTTACTAGCGTGGACGACGTCGCGCTCGCCAAGCCTGCGCCCGATCTCTTTTTACTTGCGGCGAAGCGCTTGGGCGTGGAACCTGAGCACTGCCTCGTTATAGAGGACGCTCCTGCCGGCGTCAAGGCCGCCCGGGCGGCGGGCATGCGCGTCATTTTATTTGCGCGCCCCGAACGCGCGCGCTCCAATAATTGCGATGCGGACGCGGTATTAGCTTCGTTCGAGGGCGTAACATTGGCAACGATCAAAACGATGATTTAGGCTCCGGTCGTTGACTTTGCTCTCGCTAGGCGCTATAATCGCTTTATCGCGCTAGACGGGGCGCTAGCGGTGCCTTGTAACCTGATATCCGCTATAGCAGGGTTGAAGTCCCGTCCCGAGGGCGGCGCTTTTCGGCGAGGAGCCGGTTCGGGGCGTTGAGTGTCGGGTCCCGTGCAACGCAGACTCGTGAATCATGTCAGATCCTGACGGAAGCAGCATTAAGCGGGGTTTTGCGTGTGCCGCGGGCTTGCCGGGCATGAGTTTCGTGCCTGTACACCGGCCGGGGAGTGTCCGTTCGAGGGCGGGTGCGCGATTTTAAAAGAACTTATGGGCGCTTTATTCTGCCCGTTTTTTCTTTTGTGATATATTCAATTCAACCGAATATGTCGAAGTGTTCCGGCGGCTTATTGTTTCATCGGAAAAAACATGAAAGGAGGCGCCGCCCGGATTTACTGGGAACGCGGGAAGCGTTTATACGCTTAACCGCACGGTACCGCCACTGTAGGCGCGTATCCGCCAAGCGCGAACGAAAGTGAGCCACTGCGATTTCGCGGGAAGGCAGCTCGGCGGATTGTGGATAGCCACGAGCGCGAGAGTCAGGAGACCGGCTTTGATCAGGATTCACACCTGCGAATACAGGGATTGAATCAGCTACGCGAGGAATCGGTCGCAGAGATGGCACATCATCTCTGCGTTTTTTATTGCCTTTACCGATGAGAAGACGATAAGTCCGATACTGACGTTTTTATAACAACGAAAGAGAGGTATCAACATGAAAAAAAACAGAAGAGCATCCATTTTGCTGTCTGTAGCGCTGATCGTAACGCTGTTTGCCGGTTGCGGAAATGGAACTTCCGATGCGGAAAGCTCGGCTTCTGATTCCGACGCTGCCGCAGAGGATTATGAGGAAGGCGTGTCTCCGTCGGACGACATCGTGAAGACATCTCCTGCCGACAAAGTGATCCTTGTGGTCAGTTTTGGTACGAGCTTCAACCAGAGCAGGAATTTGACGATCGGCGCTATCGAAAAAGCGATCGGGGACGCTTATCCTGATTATCAGATACGCCGCGCGTTTACGGCCCAGATCATTATCGACAAATTGGCCGAGCGTGATGGCCTTCGCATTGATAATATCGAGCAGGCGATGGATCGATTGGTTCTTGACGGGGTCAAGGAAGTTGTGATCCAGCCGACGACGGTCATGTCCGGTTATGAATATGATGATGTGATTGCGGCGATCGGCCCGTATGCGGATAAGTTTGAAAGCATGAAAGTCGGCAAACCGCTGCTCACAGACGACTCCGATTATGAAACGGTCACGAACCTGATCTCGGAAGCGACTGCAGACGTTCGGGCGGATGATACGGCGATCTTGTGGATGGGCCACGGGACGCATCACGCAGCCAATGCGACCTACCCGAAATTGGAAGAACTCTTGCATGCCAAGGGCTGTACAAATGACTATGTCGGCACTGTTGAGGGTGGGGTCCTTATAGAAGACCTGCAAGTCACTCTAAAGGAACTCGGTCTTAAAAAAGTTGTGATGCGGCCATTTATGATCGTAGCCGGAGACCACGCCAACAATGATATGGCCGGTGATGATCCGGAGTCATGGAAAACGATTCTGACAAACGACGGCTATACGGTTGAAACGATCATCGAAGGATTGGGACAGATCAAGGGGATTCAGGATTTGTTCGTGAAGCATGTCCGGGATGCTATGGATTCGGAAAGCGTCAGCGTGACAGCGGATGCAGCAGGGGCAGCGGTGAAAACCGCTGCCGCCGGGCTGACGGCTGACCGGATCGAGGACGGTGTCTATGCGATCGAAGTCGATTCCGACACATCGATGTTTAAATTTGTCGGCTGCGAGCTGACGGTAAAAGATGGGAGCCATGTCGGCTTTTGTGACATTAAGCGGGCAGGGATACGGCAAGCTTTATATGGGGACAGGGGAGCAAGCGCAGGCCGATCCCGGAAATCAGCATGAATATACCATCGCAGACGGAGAGGAAAGACACTCGTTCACAATTCCCGTTGAGGCGTTGGACAAGGAACTTGAATGTGCCGGATACAGCATTCGTAAGGATCAATGGTATGACCACAAGGTTGTCTTTATGTCGGCAAATATTGCA
>DBDD01000118.1 GCA_002293365.1 Christensenella sp. UBA941
GCGCGCATGCTGCCCACCTGCGTCGCGTTGAGCGCCGAGCCGCCCGGTCGGTAAACGCCAAAGGTTCCCGCAGCCTCCCCTGCAACATAGAGATTCTTCAGCGCGCTTTGCCAGTCGATATCCACCGCAATGCCGCCGTTGCAATGCTGAGCACAGACGGCGACCTCCAGAGGCTCGCGGCCAAGCTCAACCCCTTGCGAGCGGTAGAACTCGGCGGCAGGCTCGTTCATTGCCATCAGTCTGTCAATGGGCCGACCGAACAGAGCGCGGGATTTTTCCAGATAATCGACAGCCTCCAAGGGCAAAGGCCCGAAGCCGCTTTCGTCAAGACAAGATGGGTTGCGTGTAAAATCCATGAAAACGCGGTTGCCCATTACTTGCGTCTCGTGGTGTACGGCAATGTCCACCATCGAGGACGCAGCTATTTCGCGCATATCAAACGGCCACTGATAGCCCTTTCGAAACGCCATATGCAAAGCTTCCCAGGGGCTTTGGAAGTATTCTGGCAGAAATTCCCGTTCATTACCGTCCGGCGATATGGCGATATAACGCGGCAGAACCTGCTGATACGAGCCGGAAACATTCCACCGGGGCCGAAGAGAGGCCAGCCCGTATTGCCACTCCTGAAGATTGGCCGCGGGCGCTCCCGCCTCCAAGAGCATTCCCGTCATGCCACTTTGGCTCTCGGGATAAACGGAAGCGGCATAAACGCTTGCCGGTCCACCGACCGCCGCAATTATATTGTCGGCCAGAAAAATCCGGAATCCAAGCGAAGGCGTATCCAGCCGATCCAGCTCCAGCGCCAGCAAGCCGTACGCCCGCCCCGCCTCACACAGGAGCCGCACCGCCATCGTTTTGTCGAAAATCGCAACGCCCTTTTCGCGCACCGCGCGCTCCAGCCGATCCGTCATGTAGCGGGAAGTCAGTGGCCCCGCAGAGGTGGCGCGCCGCCAGTGGTCGTGATCCGTTCTGTAGCCGACATACTCCCCGTAGCGATTGGTCGGAAAGGGGACGCCCAAATTGGCCAGCTTGATAAAGCATTGAGCGGAGCAAGCCGCTTCCACCAGCGCCGTATCGCCGTTTACCCCAATCCCGCCGGCCAGGGTCGCGGCCATCTCGGCGACCGAATCCGCTTGACTTGAGGCCAGCGAAAGCTTGTAGTAAGTTTGTTTATCGCTTCCGGCGTTGCGCGACGTGCCGCTGTTCATGTCTTCCGTGAGCAGCGCAGCGTTTTCGACTCCGAGCTCGGCGAGCCAGTCGGCCGCGTTAAGCCCGGCGCACCCGCTGCCCACAACCAACGCGCCGCATCTGCTCTGCGGTATTAAAAAGCGGTTTTCCGTTTGCGCCTCCGGCATTTCGCAGCTCCTCTCTTCCTCCTGAGTTTTATAGCCGCCGCAGATGGAATCCCCCGTCCGCGTGCAGTACCTGTCCGGCGGAAAAATCCAGCAGGCCTCCGGCGGCTGCCAGAACCATACGGGCGACGTCCTCTGGCCTCCCGAAGCGCTCGATAGCAGTTAAGCCCCGTTCGATTTTCTCCTCGTATATATCGCGCACCGGCGCTGTCATGTCAGTGAGGATGATGCCGGGGCTCACCTCAAAAACCGGGATGCCCTCCTGTGCGAGACGAGCAGCGAAGAGCTTTGTAACCATCGACACGCCGGCCTTTGAAATACAGTATTCCGGCCGGTTTACGCTGGCGGTATACGCGGATATGGAGGAGATATTGACGATGCGCGGCGTGTAGCCGCCGCCCAGCTCCTGTTTATAGGAAAGCATTTCCTTGGCGGCCGCCTGGCACATGAAAAACGTGCCGTACAGGTTGATTCGCAGCACCCGCTCAAAGCTTTCAAGGCCGGTCTCCAAAATATCAGTCCGCGCAAGAGGAGCTACGCCTGCGTTATTCACCAGCAAATCCAAACGCCCGAAGCGCTTTCGTACGCTGGCAAACAGAGCATCGCGATCCTCCTCGCAGGCGACGTCGCAGCGCACAAAGGATTCTGCTTCCCCGTGCTCGGGTACTTTTCCCAAGCGGGTGCAGGAGGAAACAACCGTGTATCCGTGTTCGGCCAGCATAGTGGCAATAGCCCGCCCAATGCCCCTGCTCGCTCCCGTAACAACTGCTACGCCGACACCGCACATTTTTCTCTTCCCCCGTTCGGATTCCATCAACGCTCCGCCTTAACAACGCATCCTGCCGGCTTCCCCGCCCGAAGATTTTTTGCGCATGCGCCGCATGTAATGCATGTTTGCTCGGGATCGATCGCGCCTTTATCGCGCAGGTCGGCGGCAAAATCGTCGTAGCGCAGCGCCAAGCGCCCAAAGCCTGCCAGCCCGGCGTATTGGCTTTCCACAATCCCGGCCGCCAAGTAGGGTGACAGATGGCGCAGATATGATAGCCCCGAATGAACGACGCAAAGCTCCGGAAAAGCTCTCTGAATCTGCGAGGTGCAGCGCACAAAACGCTCTACGCTCGCCATAGGCTCTTCCTCCGGGACATAGGCGCCGTTGTCATAAGGACGGTTTATATGCGGCGCGTAGTAAGGATTGCCGACCGTGACGTTCAGCAGCGCCAGGCCAAACCTGTTCCTCAGCTCGTCAACGAGCGCAATCGCCTCCGTTAGATCTTCGCCCCCGGGCGTAATCGGCGAAGCGCCGAAACCATAAGGATAATCCACCCCGTCGTACACATTGAGCCGCAGCGTAGAGAGGAAGCCGCTTCCGGTCGCGGCTCGGACAGCCTCGAAGGAATTCATTAGGAAGCGCGATCTGTTTTGCAGACTGCCGCCATAGGGCCCTTCGCGATGATACGCGCTTAACAATTCGTTGGCCAGATAGCCGTGGCAGCATTTAAGATCGACGCCGTCAAATCCCGCCCTTTGCGCCAGTCTGGCGCATTCGCCGTATTTTTCCTCTGCGGCGCTAAGGCCCTCGTCCATAATGACGCATTCGGGGCCGACAGGCTGTTTTGCCTCATAGAGCGGATGCCGGTATGCGACGATGGGGGCGGGCAATCCGTCCGGCCTGGAATAGCGTCCCGAATGGGTCATCTGCAAAACGAGGACCGGCTCGTAGCCATACTTCCGCAACGTCAGCTCCTTGGTTTCGGCGACCAAACGCTGGAAGGAGCCCAGGTTTTTCTCTGTGAGCACAAGCTGGTTTTTTTGCGCTCGGGCCTGCGGCATTATCGCGACGGCTTCAAACCAAATCAGTCCCGGACCGCCGCCGGCAAAACCAAAATACTTTTGCCGCGTCATTTCGCTGGGGCCGCCGTCCGCCGAGGCGTCGCACCCCTCCATGGGTTGATAGACGATACGATTGGCCAGCGTACGCCCGCCGACCGATAACTTTTCAAAGAGAATATCCGTTTTTTTCGACAAAGGAAGCCGCGTGCCGTCCGTTAGCCCCGCTTTTAACTCCTCGATTGTGCGGAAAGAAAACCTTCTGCTGCCTGCCATACGCTGCTCCCTACTCAATTATCATTATGTATATAGCCATTACGGAGGAATCATATATCAAACTTACAATCGCATTTTTATACACGAAGAGTTTTATTAAGATAAGTCTAAAATATTCGCGCCTCGATTTGTCTGTTGAAATTGCTCGATAATAGGTTGTTTTTGCTATGGTGGGATATTTAACTGGACACAAAGCCCCGGGCGGTCAGTTTAAGCTCTTTGCGCAACGCTGAATTATGCCCGCCGCACGCGCATATTGCCATAATATATTAAATCTGTTATCATAGTAGACAGCAGCGCAGTGGTTTCAGACAGAAAATTGTCTCCCGCAACGCGAATATCTACCGTGTGCAGGGGTAAACATACGTGTCGCAATCGCAGATAATTACGGATATCGCCTACAGTGAGCATGGTGTCAACTACAAAAAACACGCCCATAACTACTACGAGATGATCGTCGTGTTAAAGGGCGTATGCCGCATTGAGTTCAAAAATAAAACCGTCGACGTGGGGGCCGATTCCCTGGTGTTTATCAACTGCTTCGAGGAGCACTCCACCGTCGTTTTGCAGGAGCCCTACGTGCGCTACTACGTGACGATGGATCCTCGGAAGGTGGACTATTATATACACGACGCCCGCCTGCTCTCCGTGTTCAAAAACCGTCCGGCGACGTTCGAAAACGTATTTGACATCGCCGGGATTTCGGGGCGTATCGCCCATATCATGTCGATGTTGATTCAGGAGCAGCGAAACTACGAAGACGAGTATAAAGGCGAATACATAGTGCTCCTTTTGCGCATGCTGCTCATCAATATTTATCGCAATAACTACGCTCAGATTCCGCACAAAAGCAACGATAAATCGCTCGTCTACGAAATACAGAGCTATATAGACCAGCACTTTCGCGAGCCGCTGCTCATCAGCGATATCGCGCGGGACAATTTTATTAGCCCCCATTACCTTTCCCACTGTTTCAGGGATCAAACCGGGTACAGCCCCAAGCAGTACCTTATGCTCAACCGCCTTATCTACGCGAAGGAGCTCCTGCTTAGCAGCGACTTAACGGTCACCGAAATTGCCGCGCGCGCCGGCTTCAGCGATACGAATAACTTTATCAAGCATTTTAAGAAGCATTATAACAGCACGCCGCGCAGCCTGCGCAAAGCGTCTGAGCTGGGCGACGCTCAAAGCGGTGTTTATTCCCGCGGATAAGTATAAGCAATACCTTCGGGCAGTTCAATCTCGGCCCCGTTGCCCACCTCCAAGTCAAATCCCAGGCTGTCCTTGGTTATAAAGTTGTAGGCGGTATCATCAAAGAAATCGATGCACAAAGCCGGCAGAATCCCCTTCGCCGTCATTTCGCCGTAAACCGTCTCCATCTGTTCACGGGACATTTGCTCCTTGAAGTGGAAAAGCCCGTCGCCGTATGCTTCCACAAATTCCATCGCCCGGTTCGGGCCGTAGATTGGCTGAACTATTTCGATTTCCATATTGCCGCACATGGCGACCGCGCAGCGGATTTTAAACGGCTCCTTCAGCGGTTCCCCATGCCAGGTAATGCGGCTTAGCTCCTGCTCCGTAATGGTCATGACCGTCCAGGGCCCAATCTTCAGCTTGTCGATCCATTCGTCGAGAACGGTTTCGATATCGCGTTTCGTGGCCAGGCAAATCTGGGTTATAGAACGGTTTTTATTGTGGTCCAGCAGCTGCGCTTGCGTCATGGCAATTCTCCTTTGCAGATTATAAGTTATATTATAGCAAACCGCCGGCCTGTTTATCTCAATGGAATTTGTGCTAATGTCCGTAAAATTTGCTCTTGGGCGGCTGCAAGCGGGAACCTCAGCGCGATATGGCAGTGATGTACAAGGAATCCGCGCCCGCCTGAAAAAACTGCAAAACTTGATGACCCGGATAACGAAACGCTCATGTCTAAGAGGACGCCACTGATAATCATGACCACCACTTCAAGTG